>CAIWEX010000720.1 GCA_903911795.1 uncultured Schlesneria sp. | reverse complement strand
GCGTACGGTGACTTCTGCGATGCCCCGCACCGTGGAGAATTGCTCAACAGCACCGTCGGCAAGCAAGTGGTGATCACGCGAACATTCAGCAAGAGTTACAGCCTGGCCGGGATCCGGTTCGGATTCGCTATCGCCCACCCGGATGTCATCGCGGGTCTGCGAAAGATGAAAGACAGTTACAACTGCGATTCGCTGTCTCTGGCGGCAGCCACGGCTGCGATCGAAGACCAGGACTGGATGCATCAGAACACCGATCGAATTCGTGCAACACGAGCGAGGCTTACAACCGCGCTGACGGAACTCGGGTATCATGTGGTTCCCAGCCAGACCAATTTTGTCTGGGCGACGCATCCCGGCAAAGCCCACAAAGCACAGTATGAAGCCTTGAAATCGCGTAAAATCCTCGTCCGTTACATGAATTTTCCCGATGTCGATTGGGCCGCCGATCGACGATTGGACGGATTACGAATCACGATCGGAACCGATGCCGAGATCGATACATTCTTGTCGGCACTGCGAGAAATCGTCTAACGTCGCCTGAATTCTGACTCTCCCGCAATGGCGAACCAGCCGTGCGGCGACCTGGAAAGAAACAACATGCCCCGAACAGCAAAAATTGAACGAAACACCGCCGAAACGCAGATCGTACTGTCCCTGAATCTGGACGGCACTGGAATCGCGAAGGTTGCGACCGGCGTCGGATTCCTCGATCACATGCTGACGTTGTTTGCCAAGCATGGCCAGTTTGATTTGGAAGTCGCGGCCAATGGCGATCTGCACATCGATTCCCACCACACCACCGAAGATGTCGGGATCTGTCTTGGCAAAGCGTTGGCTCAGGCTGTTGGTGACAAAGCAGGACTGACTCGCTACGGCTCGATGACGCTGCCGATGGAAGAAACTCTGGTCACGTCTGCCCTCGACCTGAGCGGTCGGATGAAATTCATTTACAAAGTCGAGTTCCCGACCGAGAAGATCGGCGTGTTTGACACCGAACTCGTCGAAGAGTTCTGGCAGGCAGTTGCTGCCAACGCCCTGATGAATCTGCACCTGGTGCTGCATCACGGGACCAACAGTCATCACATTGCCGAAGGTCTGTTCAAGGCGACTGCCAGAGCTCTGCGCCAGGCCACCACGATCGACCCGCGTCAGTCGGGCGTCCCCTCCTCCAAGGGAACGCTCTCAACGTAGGATCGAATCGTCGTTTTGATCCTTTCTATTCGCTGGCCTTCATTCCAAGCAATTCAATGACTACGCCAACTCCTCACGCAGATCCGAAGCCGCCAGGCCGGGTTTATCTCGTAGGTGCGGGTCCGGGTGATCCCGGGTTATTGACCCTGCGTGGCGCAGAATGCTTGAGGTTGGCCGATCTGGTGTTGTACGACGGCCTGGTCAACCCTCTGTTACTACGACACAGCCACGCCAGTGCGGAACGAACCTGCCGGGCCGAAGGTCCCACAGGTCGCCAGATTCGCCAGGAAGAGATTAATCAGCGACTTGTCGATGCTGCTCGCGAAGGAAAAACGGTCGTTCGCCTGAAGGGGGGAGATCCCTTCATTTTCGGTCGCGGTTCCGAAGAAGCCGCCGCACTGCGAGCTGCTGGGATCCCTTTTGAAGTGGTTCCCGGCATCACCGCTGCGACGGCAGCGGCCGTCTATACCGGAATTTCACTGACTCATCGCGACCATGCTTCCGCAGTGGCATTCATCACAGGTCATGAAGACCCGGCCAAGCCATCGTCCGCACTCGATTATCAGTCACTCGCCCATTTTCCCGGAACACTGGTGTTCTACATGGGCCTGCATCGACTGGAGTCGATCGCGGGTTCGCTCATCGCAGCGGGAAAATCGGCCGATACGCCCGCCTGCGTCGTTTGTCGAGCAACTCAACCGTTGCAGCAAACCGTGACAGGAACGCTCAGGGAAATTCCGCAGCTTGCGAAGGCCGCAGGGCTGCATCCTCCGTCGCTGGTGATTGTCGGCGACTGTGTACAAGTTCGTGATCGAGCTCACTGGTTCGAAGATCGCCCGTTGTTTGGCAAGGTGATCGGCATTACGCGTCCCGAGGACCAGGCGGACGATGCAGCCCACCGTGCGTTTGAATTGGGGGCTCTGCCGGTTCTGCTGCCAATGATCGAGATCGCGCCTCCCGACGATTGGTCGGCTGTTGACGCAATCCTGGAACGACTGGATGAATTCGACTGGATCGTCTGGACGAGTGCCAATGGCGTTCGTGGACTACTGGATCGACTGTGGCAGACGGGTGGCGATATCAGACGTCTGAGTCATGCTCGACTGGCCTGCATCGGGCCAGCGACGGCAAAAGTTCTCGAACAGTATTCGCTGCGGGCCGATGTCGTTCCAAACGAATTTCGCGCGGAAGCCCTAGCCGCTGCGTTGGCACCGAAAGTCTCAGGTCAGAAGGTCCTTTGGGCTCGAGCCAGCCGAGGACGTGATGTGTTGCCGCAAATCTTGACTCAAGCTGGCGCAAAACTGGAGCAAGAGGTCGTTTACCAGAATCGCGATGTGATGGCATTTCCGGTTGCCGAGTTGGCTCAACTGGAGCGAGGCGATCTCGACTGGATCGGTCTTTCGAGCCCTTCCATCGCCCGTTCGTTGGCCAAACTGATCACTCCTGCTGCCCGCCAATGGATCGGGACGCGGACAAAATTGGCGAGTATCAGCCCCGTCACAACCGCCGCAGCAGCAGAAGTCGGACTTCCCATCGCTGCAGAGGCAACCACATATACCTGGGAAGGATTGTTCCAGTCGATGATCCGTGATGCTTGATCGCGAATTGTGGAGCCGGACGCGAAACGCAAAGTCGCACGAGGTTGGGCTATAGGACGGAACTCCTTTGAGGTAGAAATGCAAAGTCAACAGATCGCGGCTACACTTGCCGGAAGGATTTGTGATTGCAGCCTACCGTAATGGATGGGACGAATCGTCCCCGTGATGTTGTGATCGAATTTCGAGGCAGTGGCCTCATTGAATACTAATTTGCGGAATGCTTACTGATGTTTGAGAAAGTCGCTGACGCGGAATTTGTTCGCGGGGAACATGACGTCCTGAAGTTCTGGGGCGAACGGGCAATTTTTCGGAAACTGCGGGCTCAGATTGCCGGAAAGACTCCGTGGAGTTTTCTGGACGGCCCAATCACCGCCAACAATCCGATGGGGGTTCATCATGCCTGGGGGCGTACGTACAAAGACGCGTTCCAGCGCTACTGGGCAATGAACGGCCGTGATCTCCGCTACCAGAACGGATTCGACTGCCAGGGCCTGTGGGTCGAAGTGGAAGTCGAAAAGCAACTGGGACTGGGAGCCAAGAGCGAAGTCGAGAAGTTCGGGATCGACAAGTTCGTCCACGAATGCAAACGTCGCGTGCTGAAGTACGCTGCGATTCAGACCGAGCAATCAATCCGCCTCGGTTACTGGATGGAATGGGATGATCCAGACCAGTTGCGAAAGCTGTCCGAAGCAATCGGGACCGAAAACGAAGTCGAATTCGTGCCTCCGAAGAAGCCGACCGAAACAGTTAGAGGGACGGCGGAATCGATCGTTGCGCAACTCGGGAATCCAGATTGGGGTGGCAGCTATTTCACCTTCTCCACTGAGAACAACGAAACGATCTGGACCTTTCTGAAGAAATGCTTCAATCGCGGCAAAGTCTATCGTGGCTACGATGTGATGCCGTGGAGCGGTCGTGGAGGGAGTGCCTACAGCCAGATGGAAGTGGCCGACGGCCGCAAGTTGACGGTTCACCGATCGGCGTTCGTTCGTTTCCCACTAGTCGACCGCCCCAATGAATTCCTGCTGGTCTGGACGACAACCCCCTGGACACTCACCAGCAACATCGCTGCTGCCGTAAATCCAGATCTGGACTATGTGAAATTAAAGGCCAAACGCGACGGAGCGATCTATTACTTCGCGAAGGACAATCTCGACTTCCAGCGGCTGGCGACGGAGTTCAAAGACGGATTCGGTCGTGAAGAATGGGCCTGGCCGAAATCCGTTCCCAAGTTGAAAACGCTGTCACAGATCTTCAAGGAAAATGGCGGCTACGACATCGAAGGGACGATCAAGGGGGCGGAGATGGTTGGCTGGAATTATGCCGGCCCCTTTGATGACCTGCCCGCGCAATCCATACCCGGCGGTGTCCCGTTTGATGAACGTGTTGCTGACAAGAAGGGGATCGAGTGCCATCGCGTGATTGACGGGGGGCGAGATTTCAAAGGGAGCCCCAACGTCGTCGCGGGTGAAGGGACAGGGATCGTTCATATTGCACCCGGCTGTGGTGACGTGGACCATGTCCTGGGTGCACAAGCCGGAGTTGTCGGCATCGCTCCTCTGGGCGAGGACGGATGCTTCATCGATGGGTTTGCAGATTTCACCGGCAAGTCGGCAACAGACCCCGCCACGGCGGATCTGGTCTTCGCACGGTTGAAGGAAAAGGGATTGCTGGTCAATGTCGAGCAGTATCCGCACATCTACCCCCATTGCTGGCGGACAGGTGATGAACTGGTCTTCCGACTAGTTGACGAATGGTTCATCAACATGGACTGGCGTGAAGAAATCATGGCCGTGACCGATCGCATCCGCTGGTTGCCTGACAGCATCCAGGGAGGAGAGCGAGAACGCGAGTGGTTGACGAACATGCGCGACTGGATGATTTCCAAGAAGCGGTTCTGGGGCCTGGCCCTGCCGATCTGGATAAATCCAGAAGATCCCGCCGACTTTGATGTGATGGGTTCGCTCGCGGAACTCAAGGAACGCGCGGTCGAAGGTTGGGACGAGTTCGAAGGACATACGCCGCATAAGCCGTGGATTGACAAGGTCAAGATCCGTAGTGAGAAGACCGGGGCCGTGCTGACACGCGTTCCCGATGTCGGCAATCCGTGGCTCGACGCGGGGATCGTGTCGTTCAGTACGATGGGATTCAATTCGCATCCAGACCTCTGGAAAAAATGGTATCCGGCCGATCTCGTTACGGAATGCTTCCCCGGTCAGTTCCGAAACTGGTTCTATTCGTTGCTGTCGATGGCGACAATGATGAACTATGACCGGACTGAAGACCCGGACCAGAAGAAGCCATTCAAGACCCTGCTCGGACATCGCCTGGTGATGAACGAAGCGGGGAAGGCGATGCACAAGTCGGATGGAACGGCCATCTGGTTTGAAGAAGCGGCCGAGCAACTCGGCGTCGACACGATGCGCTGGATGTACCTGCAGCAGAATCCATCGAGTGATCTGCGGTTCGGTACTCGGCACAAAGACCAGCCGGTGACTCTGCAGACGCCGGATGGACCAACCGACAAAACGATCGACGGCGTACAGACCAGCCTGGTCACCAGCACGCCCGCCGATGAAACTCGCCGTATGATCCTGATCCCTTTGTGGAATAGTTATTCCTTCTTCGTGAACTATGCACGGCTGGATGACTTCAGTCCGTTGCCCGTCTTGAAGCGAGCTGCTGGCGAGCCGACAGACGGCTATGTCGAAATCGCCGATCGTCCAGAAATCGACCGCTGGATCCTATCGAACTTGCAGGCGCTGACCAGCGGCATGCGTTCTGCGATGGAAGACTACAATTCACCCGAGGCTTGTCGTCTGGCCGCAGCGTTTGTGGATGATCTGTCAAATTGGTGGATTCGCCGGAATCGACGACGGTTCTGGAGGTCCAAAGACACCAGCGACACCGACAAGCTGGCGGCCTATCAGACGCTGTACGAAGTCCTCGTAGCACTGACCCGGCTGCTGGCACCGCTCATCCCGTTCCTTACCGAACGGATGTATCAGAACCTGGTAAACGGTGCGCAATGTCGAGCGGCTCTGCCGGGCCTTGCCGAAAGTGTCCACCTCACTTCCTATCCGACCGCAGACAGCAGTCTACTGGACGCTGGCCTGAATGCGCGGATGGCAACCGCTCAGGTCGTTGTCTCGCTGGGGCACAAGCTGCGCGAAGTCGCTGACCAGCGAGTTCGCCAGCCACTGGCGGAACTGCGAGTTTCGGCAAGTTCGCAGGCTGATCGCGATGCGATCACTCAATTGAGCGACGTGATTCGCGAAGAACTCAACGTCAAGCAATTGAACGTCTGCGACAGCCTGGCCGATATCGTGAAGTACACTTACAAGGCGAACTTGAAGACCCTCGGGCCGAAGTATGGAAAGCTGCTGAATATCCTGCGCGAGAAATTGCCCACGGTCGATGCGGTGTTGCTGTCACCTTTGCGGTCCGGTGAAACTGTGTCAATCACCCTCGACGGCCACGAAATCACGCTCACTCCCGAAGATGTTCAAGTAGGAACGGAACAGGCCGCAGGTTGGGTGAGTGGTGATGACCGCGGAATCCAGCTCGCTTTGTCGACGGCACTCTCTCCTGCACTGCTTCGAGAAGGGATGGCACGAGACTTCATCCGTCAGATCCAGCAATTGCGTAAGGAAGCCGATCTGGAAATCGAAAACCGGATTCGAATCAGCTACAGCACCACCGACCAGGAAGTGCTGACGATGGCCAAGGAATGGGGCGAACTCATCCAGGGCGAAACTCTTGCCGACAGCTTGACCGCAATCGCCGAAGCTCCTGCCGACGCCAAGACGGTGAATATCGGTGAAATCAAAGTGTCGGTCTGGATTGCGTTGGGCCAGTCATGACCACACTTCGTTCGGTACTTCTGGTGCAGTTGCCGATCCCTCCGGCGGGGCCGACTGACGTTGTGGGAAACGTCCCACTGGCGGCGGGTTATTTGAAGATGCTGGCCCGTCAACGGGGACTGGATACCGACTTCGATATCCAGATCTTCCCGCCGACGCTAGCCAACAGTTGCAGTGATCGCGGTATCGTTGCGGCCATTCTGCAGCGGCAGCCGTGGATGGTCGGGTTTACTTGCTACCTGTGGAACATCGATCGGACGATCTGGATCTGCCAGCAACTGAAAACGGTTCGCCCAGACCTGCTGATCGTGCTCGGCGGACCTGAGATCACCGCCGACAACGGCTGGGTCCTGGAACAGCAGTGCGTGGATTACGCCTCGATCGGCGAGGGTGAGCAGACCTTTTGCGAACTATTGGCGGAGTTAAAAACGGGCCCGACGGAAACTCCGATCGCGGGTCTCTGGCGACGGACCAGTCCAGCCGCCCCGGCATTTCGTCAGCCCTTGCCGCACCTGAATGACATCTCCTCACCCTATCTGGTGGGAATTCTGGATGCTGCCGATGAAGAAATGCTGATGCTGGAGACGATTCGCGGCTGCATCTTCAAATGCAAATTCTGTTACTACCCGAAAAGCTACGACGCACTCTATTTTGTCAGCCGCGACAAGATCATCGCGAACCTGAAGCACGCGGCAGAACATGGTGCTCGCGAAGTCGTGCTGCTTGACCCGACATTGAATCAACGTCGCGACTTTGATGACTTCCTGAAACTCCTCTCAGACTGCAATCCGACTCAGTCCGATGGAACTCGGCAGTTCACATACTTTGGCGAGTTACGGGCAGAAGGGATCAACGTCGACACAGCCAAGTTATTGCGAGACGCCAACTTTTCGGAAGTGGAGATCGGTCTGCAATCGGTCGACCCGCTGGCTCAGGACTTGATGGATCGCCGCAATAACATGAAAGCGTTTGAGCGTGGTGTGCGCGCGATGATGGATGCGGGGATTCGAGTCAAAGTTGATCTGATCATCGGGCTTCCTGGCGACACAGAAGCGTCGATTCGTCGGGGGTACGAATATCTGTCGCAGTCCGGTTTGTTTACTGACGTCCAGGTCTTCAATTTAGCGATCTTGCCCGGGACAGCCTTTCGGGCGGAAGCCGAAATGCTCGGCCTGAAATTCCAGCCGCGTCCGCCGTATTACGTTCTCGAAACGCCAACGCTGAACCTGACGCAGATCTACGGACTGATGCAGGAAGCTCAGGACATTTTCGATACGGACTTCGACCCGTTTCCGCCACCGAAATTGACGTTTGATATCGTGCCAGGCGATCCGATCCCCGTCGCGGAATTTGATCTGGATGCCGAACCATTCGAAGAAGTGCTCCCTGCCGCCGAAGATCGGACGCACGCGTTTACGCTACGGTTCAAGTCACGAAAGTGGAATCGATCCGCACTCCGCCGGGCAGTCGCACTGATCCAGCGCGTTTTGACCGACAACCCTCATTCGACACTTCAAGTTCTTGTCGAACCACTCGGTGACCCTGAACTTTTGAAGCCGGGATTCCTGCAGGAGATGCTGCGGGAGTGTTACAGCACATCGAACTATCTCGATCGGTACTACGGCCTCAATCCTGAGGGACTGCTCGGTTCGAAGCGACTGCTGGTCGTCTTGCCTGCCGAACAGCGACCCACAGTCACTGAAGAGTGGTTCGAAGGCATCGACGAATTCGCAACGGTCCTCTGGCGAGGCCAGGTTTGGGACACCGAGAACACGGAAAATACCGCGGAAATCAATCTGGATCTGGGAAGTGTGGTCCAATAAGTCAGAAACGACGTAGCTCGGCGTAAGTTCATGCAGTCGAAGATGACAGTTCTTCGCAGCCAAACTTGAGAAAGACAAGTTTACGTTTGCTGTTGGTAGACTCCGTGTCGCCGCCAGTGCTGCGATAACATCGCAATGATTCGCATGGAGAGGAACTCACTTTCTGGTGAGTTTTTGACACGTTATGCGCACAGATCAATCCGTCGATTCCATGAAAATCACCACTCGCGGAATAATTTTTCAGGAAACTTGTACGAAATCTATCCCCCGGCACCACTAATGAGATGTCGGCGAAGTCGAGAAACTGAGAATGAGAGAGTTTTGGTGACGTCCACCCGGACCGTTTCGAATTGCGGAAGCCAGAGTCTCCCCCGCAATTTCTGAGCGAATAAAGGATGAAAACAATGCGACTCACACTGCGAACCTTGTTGTTTTACCTGGATGACATGCTTGAACCAGCCCAAACCAAGCTGATCGGACAGAAGATCCAAGAGAGTGCGGTGGCAGGTAAACTGGTCAGCCTGATTCGTCTGGTGGTCCGGCAGAGACGGTTGAAAGCCCCCAGTGTCAGTGGACCGAATATTGGCATCGACCCCAATGTCATCGCACAGTACCTGGACGTTACGCTCCCCCCAGAAGAGGTCGTCGAGGTCGAGCGAGTGCTGCTGACGTCGGATGAACTACTCGCCGAAGTTGCCTCGTGTCACCAGGTTCTGGCACTGTCTCAGGGCAAGACGACGGAACTTTCCGCCGCCAGCCGTGAACGACTTTATGCACTCGGACCTGTGGCGACCGGCGATCAACTGCAGATCGAGGAACCAAAGTCGGCTGTCGCCGTTGAGTCGGAAGTCGCTTCAACCGGGGCGATCGCGGAACGAAACGGCAATGTCTCTGCCCCCCTGGCAAAGGCCGCTGCGAAGCCGGCGTCATCCCACGAGATCCCAGAATATTTGCGACAGAGTTCCTGGTCGCAGCGGATTTTTCCCGCGTCGGTCATCGCCTTGTTGATAACCGTCTGCCTCGGGCTGCTCATTTTTGATTCTGGGTTCCTGAAAGGAATCAAGGATGCAAAGCGGGAGCTCAGTAAGCCTGACCCGAGCAAAGCAGCCGTCGGAGACAGCAGTGCAGACACACAGAAAGAAGGTCCGGTTGAAGGCGAGAATTCAATTGCGAAAGTCACGCCGACCGAGCCTTTGATCCCCACGACGCAACCATTCGTTCCATCCATTGATCCACGGCCACCGGCTGATGCTCCGGATAAGCCTGCTGTCCCCGTCAAACCAGTGGGGACCGACGTTCCGGCCGACGCCGTTGCTGCGACTCGTCCTGCCACTCCAACGATCCCGGCGAATACGTCCCCGGCCACGGACGATCCTGTACCAGTCTTGAATCCCGCCCTGGTTCAATACACGTCGAATGACGGTGTTGTTCTGCGATTTGACGAAATGCAACACCACTGGTTTCTGCTTCCACGCCGTTCGGTTGTACCGCCGGGAGAACATCTGGTGATCCTTGAGCCATTTGAAGCGTCGCTGGACTTCGACCGTGGTGCAGTTGTGGCATCCGTTATGGGGGACACCGCCCTGAGGATCATGCCACCCGATCGAACCACTTCGACCGGTCTGGACGTACGTCGCGGTCGAATCATGCTTCGCTCAGTCCGTCGCGATGCGGTGAAGCCATTGATTTCCGTACGAGTCGGAAATGAATTATGGCGACTGGAATTTCAGACTCCGGAAACAGCCTGCTCAATCGAAGTGACACCGCGCGAGCCAAACAAATTTGAAAAGTCGCTCGAACCGAACTGGTATTCCGGAGTTCTGCGAGTGCAATCTGGATCTGTCAAATGGACCAACGCAGACGGTGAAACACAGAAGCTCGGGCCGGACTCCGCTCTGGAGATCTCGCACACGTCCGTCAAGGCCTTCCCGGTTTCCGCGGCGCAGGCACCCGATTGGCTGGATGCCCAGAAACGAAAGCAGTGGCCGCTACGCCGGTTTGCCACGAACTTCGAAAAGCAATTTGAAGCTGACCAGCCTGTGGAAAACACCTTCTTGGCGCTGGTCCATGACCCGAATGCCAAGATCACAGAACTCGCCGTCCGTGGCATGACACTGACAGATTCCACGGCCTCATTGGTGCAGGCGCTGGCGGAGTGCAGTTTTGAAGAAGGACGATTTGCTGCTCGCGACGGATTGAGAACATGGCTGGCACGTGATGCCACCCGAGGCGCCGTCATGAAAGAGATCCTCGCTCAGCACTACACACCGCCTGATTCGTCGAATGTCTATAGGCTGCTGTGGGGATTCCCTCCTGAAGAAGGTGCCGACCGAGCGGTGTCGATGGATCTGGTGAATTGGTTGAGGAACCCACATACAGAGATTCGGGAACTCGCCTACTACTGGATTGTCCACTTGACTGGTCGCAAGTGGGAATTTCGAGCTGTCGATGCCGTTTCAGGACGGAGTGAAAGTGCGGTTCGAAAAATTGAAGCTCACGTCACCAAAACGGGAGCCCTCGTGAAACCGACAGAGAAAGAAAAAGAACCGGCGCCGAAGCCGGCAGTGGGTTTTTAGTCATTCGTCGGGTGGAGTCGAAGTTACCAAGAACTGTTTCTCTCAGTTGGGTGGCGGGGGGCGCACTGGCTTTGCAGAAGCCCCCGAAACGGAATGAGTTTGAACGGGGCTTCCCTGAAGCGGGTGCGCCCCCCGCGACCCTTTCGAGAACAGCAAGCCATTCAAACAGGCAAAGTTGGTGGGCCGGCGCTCGAAGCGAGCTTGCCCCACCCTACGGCGGAAACGACGTTGTTGAACGACAGAAGTTGAATATCAGAACTCGGTTGTCCGTCTTCGGACAAACGCCCGCTCACTCGCGAAGTGAAGGAATTGTCGGTAAAACTGTTGCCGATGCGTATTTTGGTTCGTCGCGCTCGCGAAGGAACCGTCGCGAAACGCGAAAGAATTCAACTGAGGAGACTTCAACCGTGGATGAGACAAGTACCAATGGCGGCGGACTGACGCGTCGCGACGTTTTGAAAACCACCGGCCAGATTGCTGCAGCCTCAGCACTGGCTGGATTTGCTATTCCTCAACATGTCTATGCCGGGGAAAACGGAACGGTCAACATCGCACTTGTCGGATGCGGTGGCCGTGGGACTGGGGCCGCTCAGAATGCCCTGTCAACGACGGTCGGCCCCGTCAAACTGACGGCGATGGCCGATGCGTTTCCAGATCGATTGAAGTCCAGCTACGACAGCTTGAAGAATGACAAGAAGGAACTTGTTCAGGTTGCTGACGACCACAAGTTCATCGGATTCGATGCCTACAAGAACGCCATGGACAGTTTGAAAAAAGGTGACGTGGTTATCCTGACAACGCCACCAGCCTTTCGCTGGGTCCATTTCAAGTATGCCATCGAAAAGGGTCTGAACGTCTTCATGGAAAAGCCGGTCACCGTCGACGGCCCCAGCACTCGCAAGATGCTGGCTCTTTACGAAGAATCCCTGAAGAAGAACCTGAAGGTCGGTGTCGGACTGATGTGCCGCCACTGTGCAGATCGCGGTGAACTCGCCAAGCGGATCAAGAACGGCGACCTGGGTGAAGTCATCACCCTGCGAGCCTATCGCGTCGCTGGTCCGACCGGTTCAGCCTTCGTTG
>CAIWEX010000719.1 GCA_903911795.1 uncultured Schlesneria sp. | reverse complement strand
CGGGGGCGCACTGGCTTTGCAGAAGCCCCTGAAATGGAACACGTTTGAACGGGGGCTTCCCCGAAGCGGGTGCGCCCCCGCCACCCTGTCGTAAAGTGTTCCACTGAGTCCGAACCGAGGGCCGAATGTACGACGCTATTCGGCTCTGTCGTTGGGGTCCGTCGCAGCCAGCTTCAGCCCGACTTGAATTTTGCGTCCATCACGAATTATTGTGAGTTGGACTTCGTCGCCGGGGCTTTTGCCTTCGATGTAGCTGAGGAAGTCTTCGGCGTTGGCGATTTTCTGGTCGTCCAGGCCGACGATCAGGTCGGCTGCGGTACGGTCTACGCGAGCTATGGTGAAGATGCCACGGCGTTCACGGATCAACTTGGGGCCTCGTAGTCCCGCTTTCTCCGCAGGTCCATTAGGTCGCAGTTCAGCGATCAGCAGTCCCTTTTCGGTTTGATACACCTTATCGATCCCGCTTTCGGGGCGGATGACTCGGCCGTGCTTCATCAACTGAGGAATGACACGCGTAATCAGACTGACCGGAATTGCAAAACCGACTCCGGAACTTTGTCCAGATGTGGTCGCGATCGCGGTGTTGATGCCGATCAGGCGACCGTGGGAGTCAAGCAGCGGGCCTCCTGAACTGCCGGGATTGATGGCGGCATCGATCTGGATGATCGACTTGATCTTCCAGTTGCCATGGATTTGCAGCGATCGATTCAGACTGGAAATGATTCCAGTCGTCAATGTTCGTTCAAGGCCGAACGGATTGCCCAGGGCAAAGACGTTCATGCCGACACTCAGCGACTTGGAATCGCCAAGTTCCACGGGATGCAGATCTTCCTCGGGAACATCAATACGAATCACAGCCAGATCATTGAGTGGATCGGCACCAACTTGAACGGCATCAACGGTCTTGCCGTTGTACAGCGTCACTGCGATTTCCTTGGCCCCGCCAACCACGTGATAGTTGGTGATGATGTGGCCGTCGGTATCGATGATCGCACCAGAACCACTCCCTTCCAGCGATTGCCGGGTCAGTTGCAGTCGATCGGTTTTGACAGCCGTGGAGGTAATATTCACGACACTGCGATTGACGGCCTCATAGACCGCGACCGTGACCGCTTCTTCTGGAGTGTGGCCATCGACATTGAAGGCTCGGACAATATTGGGGCGAACTCGTTCCACGGGCGACAAAGAATGGGGGCGTTCCTGAGCCACCAGTTCTGAGTGCCTGGCGGGACTCGTCAACCAGATTGTGAGAACGCTTCCCAGAATTGCCGAACAGAAGCATCCAAACAGCAGTCTCATGCGATTTCCTCTCCGGAACCATTGAACAGCGACATTTGGCTGTCCATTTGGTGTTTCGAGTGGTGTCTCCGTTCGCAGAGTTCAGTCTTAACAGCGATCGTTCGACACCACGCCAGCAGATGCAATCTGCCAACCGTCGAAGATATAGGGAGTTTCGCCAATCGCCTCAAGATCTTCTGGCGAGGATGACGTCCTTCACAGGAAAACTACGTCGCAATTTCGACCTTTTCCCGGGTGCGGGTCCAGTAGCAAAGGGCAACACCCAGTCCGTACAGCGCCAACAACGGGCCCATCATCAGAAGCATGGTCGCGGGGTCAGGTGTCGGTGTCAGGACCATCGAGATGACTGCAATCGCCAGAACAGCAATTCGCCACTGTTGAAGATATTGGTGCGCCGTGAACAGATTGATTTTTGCCAGAAACAGCATGATGAGAGGCAGTTGAAAACTGATGCCAAACATCAGCGGCAGCATGATTGCGAAGTTGATCCACTCAGAAATGCGGATCTGGGCCGTCAGGCCCATTCGGCCGTTGTAACCGAGCAGGAAATCGAGCACGGTTGGCAGAACTGCGCAGAAACAGAAGAAAATGCCACCCAGAAACAAGACGATGCTCATTGGCAGATACATGTGAATGTACTTGCGTTCATGAGGATACAACCCCGCAGCAACGAACAGCCACAACTGATAGAAGACCCACGGACTGGAGAGGATCAGTCCCGCGACGAATGAGATCTTCATATAAGTCATGAACGCTTCCTGGACGTTAAACGTCACTGGGCGCTCAATCTTCTCGATGCCGACTCGAAACTGCAGAAACGCATCAGACGTTGCCTGAAGTTTCAAGGTCTTGTCCTTGAGGTCATCTGCGGCGGCGGGATAGCGTTCTGGTGAAGCCTGGTGAAGCTGGTCAGCCAGTTCATGGGCAGAGAGTTGAATCTCGATGTTACGTCGCTCCGTCGTTGTCATCGAATCCGTTTTGATTCGTTCCGTGGCCACGGTGGTATCTGGAGGAAGAATCTGCTGTTTCCACGATTCCCAAAAACTGACCCCTTTGATGTTTTCTTCGATCTTGATCAGCTCATTTTTATTGGCTCGCTGCAGCGCCTGATCGACGGGATACCGGATCAGGCGGACGAGTTCTTCGCCGTAAATGAGAGTCACGATCACGCAGAGAGTCAGCCCCATCAGAGCCCGGATCAGGTGGAAACGCAAAACTTCCAGATGCTCGCCAAATGTCATTGTCGAGTCATCAAACAGATCTTTGTCGTTCGCCATGAGTCACTCCAGTTGCGCGGTCGCCGCATCTTGCGGAAGACGGACCCCAGACGCAAGTCGAGTTACAGGGGGTCGAAAACGTGTGGCCGCGAGTCAGTCCGATCACATGGAATACGTCGACTGTGCGGTGTCCACTCGTATAGCCCGGCACGAGTGCCAGACGGGGTGAGCGGGGTTCATTGAGATTCTAAGCGTTCCAAGACGGTTGTCCAGCCCGTCAGGCAGTCATCGTTGGGACAATCTCGTTTTTCAATGTACCGTGCAGGAAACAGGGACGCGCCCAAGCCCGATTCAGCACAACTGCACAACCGAAGTCGATCATGCAGAAGCTTTTGTGGCCAGCCCCGTTCGTGACATGCTATTGCGGCAGCGTAAAGGTTTCGCCCATTGATAAAAACACACCCACCGTGATCATGGCAATCAGGACGGCGCCAATGATCTCAAACGTCAATTTACGCGTTCGTTCCCACGAGAAACCGCCGCCATCAAACGCCAGAATCATCAAGCGAATCAGGCCGAAAACCAGCCCCAGTGCGGTTCCCAGCAGAACCCCGAAGGAAACTCCCTTAGGCAAACCTGCTGAGGTCGCTAATCCATACGCCACGCCGCCCAAGCCACCGACAAACGCGAAGGCGATTGCAATGACCAGCCCGTCGGACAGATCTTTCTGCAACGTTGCCGGTTCGTCGTCGTCGTCGTCAGATTTGCGCTTCTTGGCGACGTATTTGTATTCCTTGGCCTTATCGATCAGTTCCAGTCGCTCCCTGAAATAGAAGACGAACTGGCCGTTTGTCCGCATGTTGAACATGCCGATGAATCCCAGCGGCAGGCACATCACTGCCAGGATAATAGACGGTCCAATGACTGGCTTGAGATCGATGTCCACTGGCTTTCCGATGGAGGTTAGATCGACCGGTTGTGCGTTCTTTCCTTTGGGAGCATTTTCCGCAGCAAGGATCCGGCGGTTGATATCCGCATTCGATTCCATCGTCTGGACAAGACTGACAAGATCATTTCCCCAGACGGCACCAATCGCGGCAGCCCCACCGGCGAGAGGCAGAGTGGTGATGACCAGCCACAGGAACCAGATCGAAGCTCCACTAATCGACCGTCCCCAGAACTGGATTACTTTCCAGAACATCCAGCAGGGCATCGAAATCGGCATCGTCATATGCCCCATGACGACGGGCATCATCCAGATGACAGGAATCAATCCAACGCCGACACAGACACCCATCATCCATTCCGGCTGACCGCTATAGTTGACGAGATAATATCCCAGACCGACCGGCAGCAGCAGAATTGGACCAGCTCCGACGATCATCCAGGCGACAAAGATGACCCCTTTGGAACTGGCCAGAAAGAAGTCGAAGTTCAGCTTTTTGAACTTGTCTTTACGCTCCAACGTCAACTTGATGACTTCGGTATCGAGGTACCACAGCCATCCCGGGATCACGAGGAACGAGACAAAAAAGCAAAGCGAGAAGAAGACACGCGGCGGCCATGCTGAGATATACAAATAGAGAAACGCGCATAGCATCGAAATCAGCAGGGGGACCAGCGAATAAACCGCCGTTCGCCAAGCCAGCATCTGATTCTTAATGACAAAACTCCAGGCACCTTTGGCAAGTCCCGGGAAGAAGTCGGCCGGATCAGGGCCTTTCATCTGCTTTTTGCGGGCCTTGATCCCCAGACCGCCCGATTCAATATCAAATCCACACTTGGGACACTCGGACTCTTCTTCATCCAGATCTTCCATGTCAAAGCCGCATTTGGAACAAATACGAGCATTGGCATCTTCGGCTCTTCGCAAGTCGAGGGATGCAAGAGCGTCTTCGGAATCAACAGGCTTGCGTTCCTTCGCCGCCGGCTTTTTCTTTGACTTTTCGGCCGCTTTCGTGATCTGTGAATCGCCGGTGGGAACCGTTATTCGTTCGTCGCATTGAGGGCACTTGACCGCCTTGCCACGTGCGGCATCGGGAACAGTCAGAACCTTGTCGCAACTCGAGCAGCGAACTTTGACAGGCATAGGTATCGCTTTCGGGAAAACAAGAACCCATCCACCATCTTGCGACAATTCGCGAATGTGAGGTGGTCAGACAGGCAGACAATCAGAAAAAAGAAACGGATGCGTGGAAGTTTACGGTTCCACTCACCGTTCTCGCAATGCAGACATCCTGACTTTGCGACGAAATCTGACACGATAAAACTGCGTTCACGAGGCGTTTCCTTTTCCTTACAATCGTTGCAAACCGTTCACTCCAACATTTTGATCATTAAAGGGAAAACCTTATGAGACTTCGACATTCGCTCGTCCTGATCACGATGCTGGTATTGATCGCGCTTGTTCCGGCAGCCTGGTCGGCAGATGATCCGCGTCGCCCGGCAGCGATTGAAGCTCAGGACGTTCCTGTAGTCCCTCCTGAATTGGCTGCGAGGTTGGCTCAATATCAAAGTGTTCGCGGAGCTGCTTTTCGCGGCTGGGCTCCCGATGGGACGGGCATTTTGATTGGAACGCGATTCGGTAACTCTTCGCAATTGCACCGCGTCTACGATCCAGCAGGCAGACGCGAGCAAATTACCTT
>CAIWEX010000718.1 GCA_903911795.1 uncultured Schlesneria sp. | reverse complement strand
CGTCAACAAAAGCGAAACCCTTTCGAATATTTGACGAAATCAGTCGCACGTTTCCTCGAAGGAAAAAAGCCGACTCCACTCCTTACCAAGGTGTGAACGGTTACCTTCCCGCTACGCTGCACGCATGTTTTTACAACACCGTACTTGCGAGCCAGCAATGGTCTTGGAGGGTTTGCGAGTTTTGAGTTAGAGTTGCTGAGTTCTGTAGTGAATGCGAGGAAGCTGAGCGATGGGACATCGGTGGTTCCGACGACTCGGAGTTGGTACGGGTGGTGTTGGATGTCGTCCACTACGTTGGTGAATTGACAGTAGATACGGAACTCGAACTCCTCAATATGACACTCGCGTTAAATTTTCGTCTGCCGACCGTCGAGCAATTGGCTCAAACGAAGTGGAACGAACTGCAACAACGTACCGACGCAGCAAGCGAAAATGATGGCCGAATTCCGCTGCAATCGTGCCCGGTGATTTAACGGGAACATGCCAGACGCAACAAACAACTCCGTTTCGTCGGCCTCCCTGATCGACTACAATCCCGCGGCCCCATTGGGGATGTGACTTGGCATTAACCACAGCCTTGTCGCAGACTCCAAGACCGTGGCACCCCCATTTTGAAAAATGGTATTGGTCCCGCCTTTTAAAAGATTCCCGCCGAGGATTGTCATGCTGCGCTGGTTCGTCTGGTCTGGGTTATTGTCTCTTTCTTTGCTGAATCTCACGCTGGCTGCTGAGCCTGTTGATCCAAGTCGGTTTGAAGTGACGCCACTCGTCATCGGCCTCAAGCAGCCAATGGAATTGGATGTCGCCAGGGACGGGACAATCTTCCTGATTGAACTCGATGGGAAGCTGAAATCGATCAATCCCAAAACCAGCGAAGTGACGCTGGTTGCTGATCTCAAGGTCACCACCGCTCAGGAAAACGGGCTCATCGGACTGGCCCTCGATCCGAAGTTCACCGAGAACGGATGGATCTACCTGCAATACTCGCCCCCAGACTTTCCCGGTCAGCACATCAGCCGGTTCACCCTGGTGCGTGGCAAACTCGATCTGACGTCCGAGAAGGTGCTGCTGAAGTTTGAAGAGCAGCGAAAAGAATGTTGCCACCATGCCGGCTCAATGCAGTTTGGGCCGCGCGGCGAGTTGTTCATTGCAACCGGCGACAACACTCACCCGCATGGCGATTCCCAGGGCTTCGCCCCGATCGACGAACGAGCCGACAAGTCCCCGTGGGATGCTCAGAAGTCGGCAGGCAATACCAACAGCCTCAGCGGCAAGATTCTGCGGATCAAACCGAAAGACGATGGAACGATCGAAATCCCGGACGGGAACCTGTTCCCGAAAGATGGTTCTAAGGGGCGCCCCGAAATCTACGTGATGGGATGCCGCAATCCCTGGCGGATGACCGTCGATTCGAAAACAGGATTCGTTTACTGGGGTGAGGTCGGGCCGGACGCAGGGGGCGATGGGCCACGTGGGCCACGAGGCTATGATGAGATCAATCAGGCACGCAAAGCGGGTAACTTCGGGTGGCCCTATTTCGTCGGAAAGAATTTCGCCTACGCTGACGTCGATTTCGCGACGGGAGCGATCGGCGCAAAGTTTGACCCGAATGCTCCGGTCAATGAATCACCCAATAACACTGGCGAGAAACTGCTTCCTCCCGCTCAGCCGGCGATGATTTACTATCCGGGTGGACCTTCGGCCGAGTTTCCAGAACTGGGGCAGGGGGGCCGAACAGCATGTGCCGGACCGGTCTATCACTTCGACAGCAGCCTCGATTCGAAAACAAAGTTTCCAGCGGCCTATGACGGAGCCTTATTCATCTACGAATGGTCGCGACACTGGATCAAGGTCGTGCATCTCGACGAAAACCAGGACGTGAAGAAGATCGAACCCTTCATGCCCGGCCAGACTTTTGTCCGGCCGATCGACATGAAGTTCGGGCCGGAAGGTTCGATGTACCTGATCGAATATGGCGATACCTGGGGCGTCAATCAGAACGCTCGACTGGTCCGCATCGATTACGTCACCGGCAACCGCGCCCCTGTCGTCGTCGCCTCCGTGGAAAACAACATCGGCAAACAGCCGCTGGTCGTTTCATTGTCGAGCAAGGGGACGTTCGACAAGGACAGTGCCGACGAACTGAAGTATGAATGGCGAGTGACGCGGGCAGCGGAAACCAAACCGGGCGAAGACCCGAAACCGAGTGGAACGGCGACGACCGCTCCGTCTGAAGTTAAAGTCGTTTCACGCGAGCCGAATCCGCAAGTGACGTTTGATACTCCCGGCGTCTACAACGTCGAACTCGTCGTCACGGATCCTCATGGTGCCAGTCGGTCGGCATCGGTTCCTGTACTGG
>CAIWEX010000717.1 GCA_903911795.1 uncultured Schlesneria sp. | reverse complement strand
TATGTTGTTCCAATCCTCTTTCCAGCGCCACCTCAAAAACCAAAGATCGAGGCGGTCGCAGATGCATTGCAGCCAGAGAATCGTCGTACATCCGACGAAGTGAATGCCCAGGCCAATAGCGACGTTAAGCCCGAAGTCAAGCTTCCAGAACATCCCAGTCGGACCGTATGGATCGGTCCCAAGCTGGATGATCAGGATCCCTCAAAGTTCGAAAAGTTCCTGCTCGCCGCCAAGTTCCGCAGTGAAGGAGCCAGCATCGATACCGTCGAGTTGACGGATATCAAACGCTATCCCCGGTTCGGGCACCGTGACCGTCGAGTCCGATTGGTTGGGGACGACGAGCGTACTGACCGCCGAACATTCGCCATGCGAATTCCCCAGTTCGAAAAGCTCTTCAAAGGCCAGTCGCTCGACGAACTCTCGTGGGATGTCACCGAAGAAACCGCCGACTCGATCACATTCAGTCTGAAAACCCCGGATGGGGTCTGGGAACTTTCGAAAAAGTTCCAGTTAAGGCAGTTGACGGATGATGAGCAAAAGCAACCGAACGTTCGGGATAACCTGGCTGATGGCTACAAAGTGAAGTTGACCGTCACGCTGAAAAATCTTTCCGCTAAAGCTCAAGAGATCAAGTACGAATTGAACGGTCCCACCGGCGTTCCTCTGGAGGACGCTGACAACGCCTACAAGCACCGTGACATTCGGATGGGCTTTCTGCGCGATGATGGGAAAACGATCGACGACAGCAAGATGGCTGCGACAGACGTCGTGAAGAAGTCCAAGGCAAACTCGCCCACTTTGTGGAAGCGCCCGTTGAAGTACATCGGTGTCGACGTCGCATACTTCGCCGCTCTCGTTCTGCCAGGCGAAGATCAGGTCAAGCAACAGACAATTGATGATTCGCACGCCACGCTCGTCAAGGAAGACAAGACCTACCCGCAATACAGTGATATCTCGCTCGATCTGACCTCGCGCGATATCACGGTTCCAGCGAACGACCAGGTCGAACACCATTTCACATTGTTTGCAGGCCCCAAACGCCAGCAACTGCTGCAGCAGGTTTTTGCGGCGGCCGTTCTGGATTACGGCTGGTTCGATTCGATCTGCCGCGGGATGGTCTGGGTTCTGAATATCTTCCATTCGCTGGGCCTCAGTTACGGCGTAGCAATCATCTGTCTCACTGTGCTGGTCAGGACGTGCCTGATTCCGCTGTCGAAGCATCAGGCTGTCCATGCGGCGAAGATGAAAGAATTGCAGCCGAAGATTCAGGCTAAGCAGAAGGAACTCGAAGCTCGTCATGGAAAGAATACGGAAGAGTATTTGAAGGCGTCACAGGAACTGGTGGCAGAGCAATCCAAGATGATGCTCGGTGGCTGCCTGCCTGTTTTCCTGCAATTGCCAATTTTCATCGCTCTCTACCGATCACTCAGCAGCTCCATCGAATTGCGAATGGAGCCGTTCCTGTGGTTTGAGAATCTCGCCTCGCCCGATGCCCTGTTTGCCTTGCCGTTCAAGATTCCGTTTCTGACGTGGTCGGAATTCAATCTGCTGCCCTGCATTTCGATCGGCCTGATGATGATTCATCAGAAGCTGACAATGCCGCCACCGCAGAACGAAGAGCAGGCTGCCCAATACAAGATGATGAACGTGATGATGTTCGTGATGGGTGCGACGTTCTACCGAGTCCCCGCAGGGCTTTGCCTGTACTTCATCGCGACAAATGTCTGGAGTATGACCGAGCGTTCATACTTCGAAAAGAAAGCCAAGCTGGCGGCACTCAACCCGCCCCCGACGCCCGTTGGCCCTGCTCCCGGATCAAAGCCGGAACCACCAAAGCCGTCGGTCTGGGGAGAATGGCTGAAGAAACTTCAGGAGGCGGCTGACAAGGACGTTTCAATCCGGCGTGAAGATAAGAACGGAACTGATTCCAGGAACGGCGATGGCGGGTCAAAGAACGGGAAGAAAAAAGGGAAGAAGTAGCCGTTAGTAGCAGGTGAGTCGCTCCGCGACTCTGCGTCTTACTGTATCGATCACTGGTGCGTCGGGGTCGGGTCTACGATTTTTCGATTTTGGCCAGACAATGACTTCCTTAAACGAACACGGTTACTTCTGGCCAAAATCGTAAAATCGCAGACCCGACCCCTGTTTGACCGCAGATTTACCGGGCACGAATTTCGCCCCCGCTTTGATTTCTCAGCAGGTCCAGATTCTGTTCGAAATTCCCCTGGTGAAATCCTTGCCAGACGATGAATTCACGGCCTCTCGCGGTTTCAACCCAGAGTTCAAACGGGCCACCGATCGCCGGAATCAGATAGTCAAAAATCCAACTGAAGATCCACTGGACTGGTCCGAACAGAATATAGGTCCACATGCCAGGCTCTGATCCGCCATACTTCGTGCCGATATGCACAATCGCGGCCAGTTTGCACTTGTGCCGGCGTACCGGAACAAATCCCAGGTAAAGGCACGTATGCAACCACTCGCCTTTGAATCGCGTGATCCGAAACGTACCTGACAGTGCCAGAGGCATGAAACAGGCCACAAGCCTCCAGCCAAGACCCAGATTCGGGGCAAGCACGACCGGCAACAGCAAGACGATCAGAATTGGAATGCGGATCCGAAAATCAACCGGTGGAATCAGTCTGAGTTCCATAGTGCTCCCACATGATCGTCGATCAACGCATTCGCCAGGCGAAAAGCAATTGGGAACTCAACCTTGGAATTCCACGATGAAACTTTCTATCTGCCCGAAGGAAGCAACATCTTCAATCCCGGAGGACTTCCACCCATCGGTGACTCTGCAACGAAGCTGGAAAAGTCATTGACAGTCTGTTGACTGATCGTCGCACTCATGTTCATCCGCGTGCCCGATTGGGACATCTGAACAGAATTCATGACTTGCTCGATTCCATTGATCAATTTCGTGACCTGTTCCGGCTTCATGAACAGATTCTGCCCGCTCTGCATCGCTGGCTTTTGTTTGGCAAAATTGGCTTTTGCCGTTTCAAATTCCGCCTTGTTCTTTTCGACGGTCACTTTGGACTCTTCCGAGGTATTGAACGCGATCAGTGCGGAAATCGTAATGTCAGATCCTGCGTTGACACGAATCAGTGCCGTTTGCGGGACCGCGACTTTCACGTTCCCCATGAACGGCGATGCCCCGATGGGATTCATGGAGTTTCCCGAAAACGTGTCCGGTTCGACCATCGCCCAGACGATGTGGTCTCGATAACCCCTGGCAAAACTGAATTTGGACGCATTCGGATGTTTCTTGCCGCGGGTGATAATGGCCTGAATCGTCGCTTCCTGGCCGATCAACAGCGTGGTGGCGTCTGCCAGAAAAATGGCCGTTGAGCCCTGCTTCAGGTACGATCCTGATCCATGTGTGGCCTCTGTTGCAGTGGGATTGAGCGTCTTGATTGTGGCCAGATCGAAGGGCTGAGTGGCACGAAAGAGGACCGTTCCATTGTTCTGGCCCGGCGCAATCGCGGTGATGACTTCTTTCAGGTCCTGAGGACCTTTCCCGAAACTCTTAGTCATCTCTTCGGCCGCACTCTGACCAGCTTTACTGTTTTTAAAGGTCTGAATCAGGTTGGCATTCCAGATATTGGCAATTTGAACTTTGACATATCCCTTGGCTTCTGTCGGGAGCCAGTCCAAGTCACTGGAACCATCTCCCTTAAGAAGCTGTACCATTCCATAGCCACCCCCTCCAAGTACCAGGAGTGCGACAGCGACGATGGCCAGAATCTTGACGACCTGGCCTGAATCGCCACTTCCCTTGCGAGACTTCTTTTTCGATTTCCCTTTGCCCCCTTTGGAGCGACGCTTGGGCTGGTCGTCATAATCCTCAAGCTCTTCGTCCTCGGGTGGTTCGTCATAGTCGTCGGTGGCGACATCGAGAAAGTCGAGTTCGTCGTCCGACTTTTTCTTTTTGACAGGCTTCGCCGCAGACTTTCCTCCTGATGCCACGACGACGAACGCTTCGCCACACTTGGGGCATTTGATTTTCTTGCCTTCCAGGTCCGGATTTTTCAGTTTGAGCTTGGCATCGCAATGCTCACAGACGGTACTCAAGAGTTCGGTCATGGAAAAACCTGAAAAGACAGAATGTGTACAGTGAAGTGCTGGCGGGCTATAGACTACCGATTCACAATCCAGAGGATCAACAGCATTTCAGTCACTTCCGGGTTCAAAATTGCGATTATTTGCCCGCAGATTTCCCCTGATCGTCTGACCCCTCAGAATGCCTAACATTTGCCCATGCCGGACGATGATCCTCACCATGGTGTAACGACTGACAATGTTCCATTCATGCTTCAGGTGTCGACGAGATCGAGACGACATTGATTGCAGCGCCGTGTGCGTATGGTAAATCATTCCCCGTGGTCGATTTTCTGCTTGCAAAATCGCCTTCGCCGGGTGAGAGTCATATTTCCGTCAAATTTCCGAGCCTCGCGGTTTCAAGTTTTCAGGACGACAACATGTTCTTCATCATCCGTTCATCGTTGTTGCAGCGTCAGGCCGTTCCGGCTTCCCCCCGGCGGTCAAAGTGGCGCTTGTCGTTGTTGGTCGGATTGGCTTGCCTTGGAATGACGGCCGCCCAGCCGCAGAAACTGACGGCCGCCGTAACCACGGGAACTTGGAGTACCGTCAACAGTACAAGTCCCGAATTCTATAATGGGACAATGATCCTGTTGACAGACGGTTCTGTCATGGTGCAGTCGAATCTGAATTACCAGAGGTGGTCCAAGCTCACGCCGGATTCAACGGGTAGCTACGTCAATGGGACATGGACATCGGTTGCTTCCATGTCGCGAGCTCGGCGCAATTTTGCATCGATTATTCTACCCAGTGGTAAACTGCTGGTTCTCGGTGGTGAGTACAGCGGATCAAGCCTCACTAGAAACAACACCAACACGGGTGAGATTTACGATCCGGTCAAGAATTCCTGGAAAGCGATTGCCCCTTTTCCTGAAGCAACATTTGGGAACGGTCCTGCAGCCCCGGTACCAGGCTATTCGTTCAGCCAGTATGTCGTTGCGGGTAGCCCCACGACCGCCTTCACCTATACCTATTATCCACCTTCTGATTTCTGGTTCTCGTCAACGACACCCAAACTTCGCGGCGATATCAGCGCCTTGGAAACCTGGCTGCAACTGCCCAACCAGAACATTCTGTCCTATGACGTCGGAGCAAGCGTCACCGCCGGGACGGGGTCGGCCCAGGAAACGAGTGGATTCAGTTGGTCTGATGCGGGAACGCTTGCCACGCTCACTTCACCAGCACCTGCCACGCGCATCGGGCCTGGATCGGTCTTGCCAAACGGTAAAGTGATTCAGATTGGTGGAAACAACCAGACCGCCATCTTCACCCCATCAGGTACTTTCTCGAGTGGGGGGACTTGGGCTTCAGGTCCTCCATTGCCAGTTGGTATGGGTGCAGACGGTGCGCCAGGAGCGATGCTCCCTGATGGGCACTTCATTTTCATGGCGGATACAGTTCCATCACGATCACCGACGAAAATGTTCGACTATAATTACGCAGATGGGACGTTGACCGACATCACCGCGACCTTACCATCCCAGTTGCGATCTCGAATGAGTTTTTCTGCAGCGAATACCTTCCGTTTTCTGGTGATTCCTAACGGAGGTATCCTGGTGACCACAGGCTCGGGCAGCTTCAATATTTTCCAGTACATCCCCTCCGGGACACCACTCGATAGCTGGCGCCCCTACATCTACGACATCTTCCGATCAAGTCCCTCCCAATTATCGCTGGATGGATTCAATATTACGGGGATTTCGGAAGGAGCAACGTACGGATGTGATGCCCGGATGTCCTCGAACTACCCAATTGCCAAGCTGACGCAAGTCGGTCTTGTGAAATATGGACGGACTTCAGGATGGACCCCTGGGATTGGCGACCCAACGTTTTTCAACTTTGACTCGGCAGTGATTGATATTCCTGCGGGACTCGCACCCGGGACCTATAACGTCAGCATTATTGCCAACGGGATTGAATCACTCAGTGTGCCTGTCACCATTGCCCCCAGCCAGGTGGCGGTCTCGTTTACGAATGGGACGCTGAACATTAACGGCGACGATCAGCCCAACAACATCACGATGACCTACAAGCAAGTAAAGGTTTCCGGAGTGTTGAAGAGTGCGAGTGTCACAGTCACTGCAAATGACACTTTCACCAAGATCAATGGTCAGCAAACCGTTACGATTGACGTAGGGATCAATCGCTTCAACGTCGATGCGAATATGGGCGATGGCGACGATAACATCACTTTCAACTCGTTCTACGCGTCGACGATTTTGTTGAATCTGGGAGCCGGAAGCGACACTGCCAACTTCCTCTTCAACACAATCAGTACGGTGCTGTCTGTGGACGGCGGAACGGGGTCTGACACGGTGACATATTCAGGGAATTCGATCACCAAGACGACCACGATCAACGTCCCCTGATGCTGTAGTGTCAATCAACGTGCGAATGAATACGTTGCGACTCCCCTCGCCGAAGGAACTTCGGCGGAGGGGGCGTGTCGCTGGAATCGATTGCCGGAACCGACAATTCGTCCGCCGACAATTGCAGACTGTCCGGCATGTTTGCTGGGTCATCTGCTACACGCTGGATGTCCCCGCCGACCCCGTTCAGTTTCCGTTCCAGATGTTCGTAGCCACGATCCAGGTGGTAAACACGCCGGATGACGGATTCTCCTTCTGCTGCCAGTGATGCCAACAAGAGCGCTGCACTGGCTCGCAAGTCAGAAGCCATGACGCACGTTCCGCTCAATCGGTTCGTTCCACTGATAATCGCACTGGCTCCTTCGCGCCGAATATTGGCCCCAAGTCGCATCAGTTCTGGAATGTGCATGAAGCGATCTGGAAAGACCTTGTCTGTGACAACGCTGATACCGTCCGCAAGCGCTAATAGCGCCGTCAACTGGGCTTGGACGTCCGTCGGAACGCCCGGGTAAGGGAGTGCCGTCACATCAACCGGTCGTGGTGCTGCCGTTGATCGGACAAAAGATTTGCTTCCTGAGAAGTGGACTTCGGTCCCTGTGGCGCGCAGGACATCCGTCACCGCTGCCAGATGGGCGGAACAGACGTTTTCAATCGTCAATTCTCCGCGAGTGATTGCTGCTGCAACCATCAGTGTTGCCGCTTCAATGCGATCCGGAATGATGGTGTGTTCCACTGAATGCAAGTTGCTGACACCTTCGATCCGCAGCAATGGAGTTCCCAGCCCTTCGATGCGAGCCCCCATCGCGTTCAGCATGTTTCCCAGGTCGACGACTTCTGGTTCACACGCCGCAGCCGAGATCGTTGTTGTCCCTTCTGCAAAGATCGCTGCAGACATCACGTTGCAGGTTCCCGTGACAGTACTGCCAAACGACCCGCCAAGGTAAATGTCGGCTCCGCGCAAACGATCCGCTCGAGCAAACACATAGCCCCGTTCGATGGTGATCTCAGCCCCCAGGGCTCGTAGGCCTTTCAGATGCAGGTCGATCGGACGGTGTCCAATGTTGCATCCACCGGGGAGTGAAACGCAGGCCCGTCGGCGACGACCGAGTAACGGACCGAGAACACAGACGCTGGCCCGCATTCTTCGAACCAGTTCGTAATCGGCGAGACAAGGCTGCTGATCGATGACAGTGATCTGCAGCGCACCATCAGCGCGACGTTCGACGTGGGCTCCCAGCGAACGCAAGACGGCTGACAGAGTCGTGACATCAACGAGGTCCGGGACCCCGTGCAGAACGGTCGTTCCCTCGGCCACCAGCGCCGCAGCCATGATCGGGAGCGCAGCGTTCTTGGCACCGCCAACTTTTACGATTCCGCGCAGAGGGCGACCACCGCGCACGACCAGCATGTCCATCCATGGACTCCTTGAGTGAATTCCGATCCGCTATTGAACCATCGCGGGGCAATCCAAACAAGGGGAGTATTTCTGTTATCACTTCGGTCGCAACAACTTCGCGTCAGCCGCGAAATGGATGGAATCAAAGCGAGACGCACGGCAGGCATCGTAAACGCCGACTGCGTCCCCCAGCGGGACATCCCCGCCAATTTCCAGGATCACGGGGATTTCTCGGGTCGTCCCGGCCATTTCACGAAGCCATTTTTCCAGGATGTCGATGTCCCGAAATTCCTGACCAGCGACATGATAAACCGTCAGATCGATTTCACGGACCAGTTTGATGCGAACTTCACCCAGCGGTTTTTCCAAGGCAACAGGTTTGTCTCCGATCGCACCCGACGCAAAATCCGTGGGAAGTAACTTTTCGCGTAAGTGCCCTGACGAAGCACAGATAAAGAAAATCAGCAATTGAAAAACGACGTCAATCAAAGGGGTCATCGCCCCCTGCAGATCGATGGGCGTGCGGCGTGAATGTGAAGTGGGAATACGCATTCCGGCATTTCTTCCAGTTGGCTGATCGGCGACATGGGGATCATAGTCGAAGTCCCCTCGTCGAGCGAAGACGTAAATCGTGGCGAATCGGTCTTTTAAGACTTGAGGATTTCAGCAATTATTCGCCGCCGCGATTCGTAAGTTGCTAGTCGCTCTGGAAGCAGAGCAAAGGTACTCCCTCGCAGGGATTGAAATTCCGTCATGTCCCACGAAGAACCGTCTCAGGAACATCGTCATCGTCGCCGTCGACACAAACGACGATCACCCGGGCCCGTTCAATTTATGGAACCGGGTTCGAAGCATGGTGTCTCGCAGCCACTGCTGGTGACTGCCACCGATGTTTGCCTCTGCCTGACGTTCATTCTGGTCGCATTAGGGTTTGGTGGGCGCGCAGCGATTGGACAATTGTTTCTGGTTGTCGGCGCGCTGGCGACGACGACCTGCTGGCTGCTGCATCAATTGACTGCGTCGGAACGAAAGTATGTCTGGAGCGGCAGCGAGTGGCTGTGGTGTCTTGGAATCGCGGTTGCGGCGATTCAGATTGTTCCGCTGTCGCAACCATGGCTGTTGTGGCTTTCCCCCCAATTGAATGATGTCCTGCCCCTGATGCTCAGTTCGACCGCTTCAGGAATTCTGCCAGGCGGTTGGAATCAGCTTTCACTGGCCCCCGCAGAAACGGCCTCTGGACTGGCGACGTTCGCAGCCTACGGCCTGCTGTTCTTGGTGATGGTCCAGCGGATTCAAACATTGGCCGATGCCGAACGGATTCTCTGTTGTGCTGCCCTGGCGAGTGTCGCGATGGGGGCATTCGCACTTCTGCAATACAAGTTCAGCAACGACAAGTTTTTCTGGATGGTCGATCATCCCTTCATGACCACCAGTCATTGCGCGCTGGGATGCTTCACAAATCGTAATCACCTTTCACAGTTCCTGGCCCTGGGAGTGGGCCCGCTGGTCTGGTGGATCCTGCGCCGGTTTCACGATCAGGAGCAGGCTGGCGATAATGGTCTGGCACCCCCTGTTCACAATGCTGCCGTTCTGCTCCTGTTGGCAGGACTGGGAACTGCAGCCCTGGCATCGCTGTTGTGCTACTCGCGAGGTGGCCTGCTGTCACTGACGATCGCAACAGTTGTCAGCCTGGGACTCCTTTGTCGCATGGGGTTGGCATCCGCGAAGCTGGTTTTGGGACTCAGTATCGCCGGAGTGGTCATCGGCGTGATCTTTTTCGTCACTGGCATGGAGACTTTGGAAAAACGGCTGGAAGGAACTCTCGACAGCAATTCGAACGAAGGCCGCTATGTCATCTGGCAGTCGAATATCGATGTGGCTCGCGATTTCCCGTGGCTGGGAACCGGCATTGGAACTCACGCCGACGCTTACCATCTGCATTTCGATCAGGCGAACGAAGACAGCATGGAATACACCCATGCCGAGTGTGGGTACTTGCAGGTTGCCTCGGAATCGGGGATGTGTGGGCTGGTCGTCGCCTTTGCCTTCATCGCATTCAGCCTGCGACATTGTCTCCGAGCATTATGGCATCACGATCTGAAATATCAGTCGGTTGCGGCTGCGGTCCTGGCGAGCCTGCTGGCGAACATCGGTCACGCGGCCTTTGATTTCTTCTGGTACACCCCGTCATGCATGTTCCTGCTGGCAGCCCAATTGGCAGCCGTGATACGTGTCAGCCGATCGATGGTCACCGCGAACGAATCTGATGAACTGGTTGCCCCTGGATTTCGACTTCCGCGTTTAATTACGCTGGTATCGGGTTGCGGTCTGGCGGCATCGGGTGTCTGGATGCTTGGCCACAAGATTCCCGCAGCACAGGCCGAACCCGATCGGATGCGTTACTTGACTCTGGCCTATCAGAATTCTGCTCAAGACGAAGAAGATCCCGATACTGTGGAAGAGCGCGGAGACTATCTGATTCGAGCCGCGAAGCTTGATCCTTCAGATTCCAAGCTGCAGGAGTCTGCCGGAATGGAATACCTGCGGCGGTTCGATGCCTTGCAGGAAACCAGTGAGAATCCGCTGTCATTCGGCCAGATCCGCGATGTCGTGAAGGGCTCTGAATTCGAGTCACTCGCCAAGATGAAGGCCTGGATGCAACTGGCGGTCGGCAAAAATGTGAAGATGCTGCAATTGGCGGTGAAGTCCTATCGCCGCGCCGTCCACGCATCTCCACTGCGAGCGTACTCGTATGTGAAACTCGCCGAACTTGGATTCCTGGAACTTTCCTCGGACGACGATGAAATGAAAGTGCTGAAGCAGGCCTTGCGACTGCGACCGCATGACCCTCAAGTCTTGTTCCAGGTCGGTCGCAACGTGATGCTGTCGGGCGACGTTGAAGGAGCCATGGAATACTGGCGAGAAGCCTTTTCACGCAGCCGTCGGATTCAAAGCATCATTGTGACGCAACTCGCCCCGCAGGTCGAACCAGAGTTTTTTCTGGATAACCTGAAACCCGATTGGGAAGCACAGGGGATGGTTGCTCGAGCCTATACGGAACTCGATCGAGTCGATGCGGCCCGACCCATCTGGATCAGGCACATCAACGAAGGGATGCAGCGGCTGAAGTCCCCTCTGCCGGAACAGCGGCTCGAGTACGCGATTCTGTCGATGCACGACGCATGCCAGGCATTGGAAGATACAGACCTCGCAATTCGCATCCTGAATCGCGGTTTGAAGCGGGTTCCACAGAGCTATCTGATCCGCAATCGCCTGGCATGGGAACTGTATAGTGCCAAGCGATACCGTGAAGCAGCAGAACACCTGAAGTGGTGTGCCTCACGCCGCCCCGACGACGAGGGCCTGCAAATGGCAGCCGCACAGGCGACAAAAGAAAGCCTGAAAGCTGCTACGAACGAACCAGGCAGAAGGTCGTAGGCGAAAATTTATCAGTTCTGGGTTCTGGGTTCTTCGTGCTTGGTTCATGGTTGTCATCTTACTCTGAGCATGTAACGAAGAACGAAGCACCAAGAACCAAGAACAAATCCGTACAAGCTTGGTCCCATTACTCACTGACGATTCTCGCCCCTCCCCAGTAGCCGAACTCCCATGACCAGTCGTTGGCCTGGTTGACGAGGTCGAGTTTCAGTTCCTGGCCTGCGAACTTGGACAGGTCGACGGTGATCGTTCGCCAGCCATTTGTACACGTCTCTTTCGAGATCATTTCATCCGCCATGCGCTGGCCGTTTCCTCGGACAACCAGACGCCAGTCTCCACGAGGGTCGTGCGACAGGTCGAGAATCAACCTGGTTTTCTTGTCCGCAGGAGGTGTCAGCTTCGTGGCGAGAACACAGGGTTTGTCTTTTGAAACGGGATGCGTTCTCAAGACGTTGTCCCGGCCGCGATGTTCAGACAGCAGTCCGACGCCCAGTTCACCTGATTCGCTCGTTGAGAAACCCGGCAGGATCTCGGCGACGAGTGACGGAAATTCCGCGGGATTCACAGATTCGCGCGGGGCGACTTGTGAGACGCCTGGCAGTCTTTTTGCTGTCGGATCACTCGGATGTTTGTCGAGCGTGATGAATGCGAACAGATCAATGATTTCCTGCTGACTCAACTGCTTTTCCAACTGCTCCGGCATCAGCGAAATTTCGCTGACGACGAACTCTTCGATGTCGCTTCTCGCAATCACTTCCTGTTTTCCACCCTGAACCTTCAAGACGACTCGCTGCGGACTCTCTTCAACCAGCAGGCCATTCAGGACTCGCCCCCCCGTGGTTACGAGGGTGTACGAGCGATAACCTGCACCAATCACCAGGCTGGGATCGAAGACATTGGACAGTAGCTGCGTGAAGTCGTTGCGGCCGTTGCGAGTGATGTCGGGACCGACTTCGGCTCCTTCACCATACAGTTTGTGACATTGAGCACAGACCTTTTTGAATGCTTTTTCGCCAGCGGCTTCGTTGCCGGGCGTCTTACGGAGCAGAGTTTTCATGTTGGCGATGTACTGTTCACGATTCGGGTCGCGGCCTTCGCGGACCTGACCCCAATGTGTTGTCAGCAGCTTGGATAGTGCGTCGTCCTTCAGTTCCTTCAAGCGACGGGCTTGATTGAGATTGATGGCAGTGGCGGGAATCTTCTTGTCGGCGACGGCCTGCAGCAGCGACTTTGCCCAAATGGCTCGCTGCGTCAACAGCTCAATCGCACGGGGTTGCAGGTCAGGTTCCATCTTCGGATAGAACGTCAGGGCCAGCGTGGCGACATCGGGGTGATCGAGTCGGGCCAGTGCCGTCAGCAGTTTGCCTCGAAAATCGACGGAAGCTGCCGGAGTCTGTTCGAAGATTTTCGTAACACTCGCCACGACGTCATTCTGTCCGGCGGAAACCAGAGCACCCAAAGCCGCCAGTCGCTGATCTTCTCCGACGGAAGGGGTTTCGATCGCTTTGCGGGCGGCTGCGAAACCTGCTTTGTCTCCGAAAGCGGTCGCCAAAAACGCGGCATTCAGATAGAGAACCGAGTCGGCTGAACCCTCGAAGATCTTCGTCAAATGAGGCGACATCGCGACTTTGAGCTGATTAAGCTTTTCGCCTTTCAATTCACCCGTCTGGACCTTGGTCGAGATGACTTCCAGGACCTGCCGACCGACATTGTCATGGCCGTTCAAAAGCATTCCGAACAACGTCGCAATCGGTTGTGCGTCGAACTTTTGACGACCGAGAATGCGTTCGACGATCCGAGGCATCAGATCGACGACCGGTTTGGATTTGAGAGCATTGCTCTTTTGCAGGGCGATTAAGAAATCGTCGGTCTGATCTTCCAATCGGGGGTGCAGGTTTTGCCAGACAATGCGTGGGATCAAGACGTCCTGACCGGAATTGGACAGGTACCAGAGCATTCCCTCGAGAATCTTCGGCGATTTTGAAGGGAGTTTCGAGAGCGCGATCACGGCCTGCAGTTTTTGTGGCTCTGGAATATCAGGTGGCAGGTCGTTCCAGCTCGTAATTTGGTCCATTTTCGTCGCGCCGAGCTTCTGGATTACGGAATCGTTGAAAGCCAGGCGAAGTGCCCAGGCTCGCAACACGACGTCGCTCGATTGTCGCAGTGCGCCGCCTAGCTTCTCGATGTGAACTCGATTCGGGGTTGGGTCATTTATTCCAGCAGCGGCGAACGCGGCCTGCAGTCGATATGTTCGATCGTTGTTCTGATCAGAGATCACTGCCAGCAGAGAGTCGCGTGTCGCGTCTGTGCCTCGTTCTTGTAACAGCCGCATGGCAGTCCATCGGAGATAGTCATTTTTCGCTCCCAGCCGGTCGATCAGCTTTTCGTCAGTCTCCTTGGAGAGGTCAAATCCCTTAGGAGTGCGGGGAGTCTCCTTGTAGCGGACGCGGTAAAGGCGGCCTTTCAACCGGTCAATGCCGGCAGGGTCTCTGTTCGCATCCTGATAGCAGTGGTACCGGTCGTACCAATCCAGGATATATAGGGACCCATCAGGACCGGTCTTCTGAACAACTGGCATGAACCAAGCATCGTTTGCGGTCAGGAAATCGTCTTCGCCGAACCCCTTGTAGGTCGCACCGTCCCGCTCAATCCTGTCGACGTTGATGCATCCTCCGTGGATATTTCCCATGTAGAGCTTGCCGCGGTATTTCTCGGGATACGCGTCGCTGTCGAAATAATGGATCCCGCAATAAGCCGCTTTCTGGTGCTTGTGCTTGACGATACTTTCGATCTTCCAGGTGAAAGGAGGATAGGGTCCACCCTGTCGATGGTAGTAGCCGGTTTCGGTCAGGTGCCACAGGTGATCAATGACGCAGGCACTGATGAAGGCTTCCCCGTCATTATCAAAAGCAACCCCCCAAGGGTTACTGGTCCCTTCGCAAAAGACCTGGAATTCCCGAGTCCGTGGATGAATGCGGAACAGGGCGCAGGTCAATGGCCAGCCGGGGTGATCTTTCTTGTAGTTGGGGTTCGTTTCTGAATATTTCACATGCGAGAAGTTGAACACACCATTCAGGCCGTACAGCCATCCATCGGGGCCCCATGTGAGCGAATTTGGCAACTCGTGAGTATCCGTGCGTCCGAAACCGGTGACGACCACCTCCTGCTTGTCGGCCTTTCCGTCGCCGTCCGTATCCTGCACAAACAGGATATCGGGTGAATTCGCGATCCACACCCCCCCATGTCCGACGGCGATTCCACTGGGAATATTCAGTCCGTCCATGAACACCGTGAACTTATCGCACTTGCCGTCGCCGTCGGTGTCTTCCAGGACTTTGACGACGTCTTTTCCCGGCCCAGGGGCACGGCGAGGATATTCGAATGACTCGGTAATCCAGAAACGGCCACGTTCGTCGATTGCCATGGCGACCGGGTTGACGATATCCGGTTCGGCCGCGACGACTTCGACCGAAAATCCTTCAGGAACGGTCATCATTTTGGCAGCAGTCACCGGATCACGCGGATCATTCGGCGGCTTGTCCTGTGCGTGTGGAATGGCTGTCTTTTGCTCCTGGGCGGCAGCAAATGATGTTATCGCGAGGATCAGAACGACAAACCAACTGGAACGCAGGGTGAACTTCATGAGGTGCTTCCTGAGCGAGCGGAGATTTGCCGCATATCGTAACAATTGAACCGCTGGTGAACACTGATCGGACGTTGTTCACTCCCCAGCGGTTGCCCCTTGAAAACCTCAAAGTTATTGCCTGGGTGCCATCCCTGGAGCCTGTCAACGCTCAGGCCCATCCGTGTCATCCGCGCACTCCGTGTCCAACAATTTCCCGTCCTTTCCGCGAAGTTGAATGTGCAGCGAACCCCCGCGCACGTCGCCCCACGTGAATCAGTGGTTTCCTCTGGAGTGGCGATTCGGTATCCTGTTGGCTCGCTTGGAACTCCCCAGTGGAGAATAGGATGCAACGAATCTGGTTATCTGGCAGGGTGGCTTTGGCAGTCGGTATGCTGATTGGCAGCGGCGCGACATACGCTCAAAATCCGAATCGATCATCCTTCGATCCGCCGTTGATCGTTGAGCCGGACAACGATATCGCCGACGCCTTGAAAGAAGCTCAGGAATCGATCGAGCGCAAGGAATATGTCAACGCGGTTCAATTGCTGCAGCGGGTGCTTGATCACCCCGAAGACAGTTTTATCGAACGAGATTTCCTGAAAGACCGGGGGACTCGCGGAGGGATCCGAAAAGAAGCCTCGCGCATCCTGATGATGATGCCCGCAGATGGGCATGCGGCCTATGAACTGGCATTTGGGATCGCCGCCAAAGATCAGCTTTCGAAAGCAGTCGAGAGTCACGACATGTCAGCCGTGGCTGAGGTGTCTCGTCGATATGCGGCAACCAACGCAGGGTTTGATGCTGGAATCATGTTGGCGGCATATGCCTTTGATGCCAATCGTCCGTTCGAAGCGGCCATGCTTCTGGAGGTCCTCAAAAATCATCCGCGTCGTACACCGCAATTCTGGTTGCAGCAAGCGGTCTATTGGACCAGTGCCGGCCGAATGGATCGTGGACTGAAGGCATTGCGAGAGATCAAGCGAGGGGGGCCGCAGGCGAAACTGCGCGTTGCCGGCAAAGAAGTCACTTTGCCCGAGGAGGAAAACGCACCGAAGTGGCTTCGTTCGCTGGCACTTCTGAAATCACCTGCACTTGTCTCTGAATCAGAAGCGTGGATGACAGTCGGAGGGGGTTCGAATCGCAACGTCTCTGCGGCACCAACCAGCCCCGTGGGTGGTCATGTCTGGCGAGTCTCCACGCTGGAGCATTTGTCGCTGGACGGTCGACCCGATGAAGATCGCCGAATACAGGGACGCATTCAGGAAGTCCGTGATCGAGTTCATCAATCCATGGCGACGGATAACCGTTCCAACATTACGACGGCCCAACCACTGGTGATCGGTGATACGGTCGTCTATCGCACGATCGGTGACGTGACTGCTGTCAGTTTGAAAACCGGGGAACTGCTATGGCGATCTGCCATGGTCGACGAAACTCTGCAGCGGGTTCTGAATACCCGCTCGATCGAAGCCCGATTGCGAACTGGACGTGGACTGACATTGGCATCGTATCTGGAGCGGCGAGTCTTTCGAGACAACACCGCCGGCATGTTAAGCAGTGATGGCCGGTTGATTTATTCCCTCGAGGAACTGGATGGTCAGGGGCATTTCAACGAAGTCCAATCTGCAAACAAGCTGGTCGCATTCGATCTGGCTGGAGGACGAATCCAATGGGAAATCGGCGGGCCACGTGGAACCAGACCGGTAGAAATGTCTGGCCAATACTTTCTGGGGCCTCCATTGCCGGTCGAGGATCGGCTGTACCTATTGTCTGAAACACAGGGAGTCTTGCAACTGCTGGTGTTGAAGCATGGCGAGGAAGGGGACGCTGTTCAACAAGAATGGTCACAGACACTGATTGCCACGGATCGATCTGTGGGGACGCACATGCCTCGTCGACTGTCGGGTTTGTCTCCTTCGATTTCCGAGGGAGTCGTGATTTGTCCGACTGCCTCGGGTGCTGTCGTAGCAATCGACGAAAAACGACGTGAATTGCTGTGGGGGTTTCAGTACCCGACAAACGTCCAACCGGACCCTCGTGATTTTGCCGGATTTCGACGTGTGACGCCGCAGCCTCCCGCAGACGAGTCGGATCGAGTTGGTCGTTCGATGGAAGGCCCGGCAGTCATCGCGGATGGTCGAGTCCTGATGGTGCCTCGAGATTCGAATCAGGTGTTCTGCCTGGATCTGGTCGACGGACGACTCCTCTGGAAGCACGAACGTGAAGGTTGGCTGTATATTGCGTGCGTCGTTGATGGGAAAGTCGTGCTGGTGGATCGAAGTGGGGTGAAGGCGTTGCAGTTGTCCGATGGCAAACTGGACGATTCCTTTGAAGAGACAACCGTCGAAGTTTCGGGCCGTGGAGTCCGATCGGGGATGTCCTATTGTCTTCCACTGCAAACGGGCGAAATCGCGTCCGTCAATCTGCACAACGGACGAATTCTGGCCCGTTCCAAGTTTTCTGATGGTCTGGTTCCGGGAAATCTGGCCGCAGGTCACGGAGCCATTGTTTCCCTGAGTATGAGTGAAATCGTCGGCTTTGCACCGCTGAAAAACATTCAACAACGCATCGATGAAGAATTGAAGAGTGATCCCGAAGCTCCCGCGGCGTTGGCCTTGCGAGGCGAATTGCGGTTGCATCGAGGTGAATTGGACGCGGGTCTGTCAGACCTGCGTAATTCGCTCAAGAAGAAGCCAGATCCACGCGTCAAGAGTGTTCTGGCGGCAACGCTGCTCGCGGTCGCACGAGTCGAACCTGCTCGCATTCGTGCGCATCTCGCCGAATTTGAATCAATCACCGATGATCCCCAGCAGAAGAATGAATTCCTGCGATTGTATTCGCAGGTTCTGGAAGCGGCTGGTGACCGACCTGGGGCATTTGCCCAGATGATCCGTCTGGCGGGAACGTCTCAATTCCTGGATGACCTGAAGTCGGTTGGGCCAGGGCATTCTGTCCGCAATGATCGATCGATTCGTGCTCGACTGATCGAAATGTATTCTGCGGCAATGCCCGTTGAACGGGGCAAACTGGATCAGTCGCTGAAAGAGTATTTACAGACGGTTCCCCCGGGATCTGAACGCGTGGAGCACCTGGAACAATGCCTGCAATTCTTCAAGGGCTTACCGGGTGTTGAATCAACGCTACTGAGTGCCGCGAGGGAGCTTCCAGGCGATGACAGAGACGAATTGATCCGCTCATTCCTCGGGTCATCGGACTCGGCGATTGCTGCTCAAGCGACAGCCATTCGTTGCGACGAATTTATCAAAGCAGGGCAATGGGTAGAAGCCGCCGCACTGATCAAACGGTTGAAGGGAGAATTCAGCGATCGTGAATGTTTGAACGGCAAGACTGGTCGTGACCTGGCAGATCAATGGTCCTCACGGCCCGAATTGCAGGCTGTTGGCAGGAAGAAATGGCCGACTGGTCGTATCGAATTTCATCGGAGTCCGCGTGAATCTGGTCAAGAGTCCAGCCTGCCCGCCGAAGTGATTTCGCGATCGGGATCGCAGTTTGTTGGCTGGTCGTTCGACACGGACTCGCGCGGAACGCATTTGCGGGCCCGAGATGAATTCTCGCATGAGCAATGGAGACTCGCTCTGACTGTCGATGATTTGGTCGATGAGACTCGGAATTTGCCGATCCCCTGCCAGATTCGTATCTGTAATCAGTGGCTGACAGTTTCGCGTTCGTCATTTTTTATTGTTGTTGATGTCTCGGGATCTACTCCCAGGGTTGCGTGGTTTCAGTCATTGCGTAATTCCGGTGCGAACCAGGAAATCAACTTTACGCGCAATCCTGAAAACGATGCAGTCGGCCGTGTGATTGGGATCAATTCCGAGAGCGTCTTCTACAAGATCGGAGCCAAACTCATTGCTGCCGATCTGGATTCCGGCCGCCTGGCATGGACCCGGTCAAATGCTTCGACCAAGGAAGTGACCGCTGATGAGCAGACGATCGCGATTTCAGCCAACGGTAATATGAACTTGTGGAGAACGATTGACGGGTCTGACATCCCAACGCGCACTCACCAATCGGGAAGCCCGATCTGGAACGTGGGGTCACGCCAGGTTCTGCATCGGTTTCGAGATGGTGCGATGTTCGTCGAATGTCGTGATCTGGCCATGGATCAAGTCGTCTGGCAGCATGAATGCCCAATGGATACTCTGTCGGTTGTCGTTGATCATCAGGATCTGGCAATCCTGGAACCCGACGGACGACTGAGGATGTTTCGCATTACCGATGGACGCGAAGTCTATCAGACGGAACTTCCGATCAAATCAACACGTCCGAGAAACTGGCTCGCCGTCCAGCGATCCATCGAGCAGGACATCATTCTGACGGGAGAAAGAACCACTCAGGTGATCGGATTTGAAATGGTGAGATCGCAGGGCGGCGCTGCTTTCAACGGATACGTCTGCGCCGTTACCCCGACGGATGGAAAGGTCCAGTGGGTGACAACCGTCGAACGGGCTGCGTACGATCGAACTCAGCCTGCGTCGCTGCCTTTGCTCATGCTCGCCTCACGACAACCGGAGCGGCGAAATGCCAATGCTTTCGAGCATCGGTTCCGCATGAACGCCGAAATTATCGACAAGCGGACGGGGCGCAAGATCTACTCCACAGAAGAAGAAGCACCACTGCAGTTGCCACAATTTGAGCCCGATCCTGAACATTCGCGGATCGTTGCAAATTTCATTGGCTGGCAATTAGAGTTTGCTTTGTCCGAATCTGTCGCTGAGCCTGCCAAAGCGAAATAGCGGCAGATCTCAAGTGGTTTCAACAGTCGCTTTCTTGTGACAAGTTTCCCTCCAATACTTTGATGCCAAGATCTTAAATGGATAGTTCAAACGTCAGATGCCCGGTTTCGCCTGTCGCAACGAAACAACTGGAAGCGAAATTCACGATGGCAGGACGCCGAGTTGCAACGGGGCTTGTCTGTCTGTTACTGCTGAACATTCCTGGCTGTGGTTCAGGCGGGAAATCGGACAGTGGTGACGTTGATGGAAAGAATTCCGCAGCGGCCGATACGACACCTGCGGTCGTCAATCCACGCGACACAGCTAAGGAAGATCCCGGAGCCAAGATCACGATCTATTCGGACCCACCCGGTTGTGCGGTCTTCGTGGACTATGTTCCGGTTCGGAATGAAAACGAAGGACTAGCTCTTACTCCATGTGAATTTACCGTCTCACGTGGGCTGCATTCGATTTCTGTCGAAAGACCGGGCGGAAAGCGAGCTGTTCAGTCACTGGATACCCGCAATGCTCAGGAACTGGAATTCGATGTCACATCGTCACCGAACGATACCGACGATCCTTCGATCTTGAATGCTCCGCTCTTTGAGGCTGCTGTCGGGCGAGCGATTCCGCTGGAATCGCTCAACTCCAAGGATCAGGAGCTCGATCCATTCCTCAGCCCCGACGGCTGTACGATTTATTTTGCCAGCGAACGGGGTGGTGTTCGCGGGATCTACACGTCAACACGACCGACGCCGTATCATGACTTCAGCGAACCGAAGATCATTCAGGCTTCCAGTGGTGCTGACCTGCCTGTTTCGCCTTCCGTCAGCAATGACGGCCTGACGCTGATCTATGCGGTCGCCGAAAAATCACGACTCTGGCAACTGGTACGGCCCAGCATTGATGTTCCTTTCGACGGAAAGGAAATCACTCGCAGCGACGAAAAGGGGGAGCGGTCATGGCGATCCGCACAGATTTCCGGCGACAGCTTGCGTCTGTACTGGACAGAAGAAGGAGATGACAAGACCGTGACACGTGCGGCCACGCGGTCAGCATCCAACAAGCTGTTTGGGAAATCGTTGTCGTATGAATTGGCAGGGATTCACCCTCATCTTTCGTCAGACGGCTTGCGACAGTTCTCATTTGATGGGACGACACTGAAGCGATCCCGCCGCGGTTCAATCCGGCAGACGTTTGGTGCTCCCGAAACCGTCGTAGAAATCGCGCCGGAAAACTATTCTGAAAGCGTTCAGTATCGACAGTATTCAGTGACCGACGACGAGCAATGGCTGTTCTATTGCGACAAGCCAGGCCGTTCCGCCGACTTGTACGTTGTGCGATTGTCTGATGGTCCGGGATGGGGCCGATCCTACCTGGGCAAGCCTGCTCCTAACAAGATGGTAGTCGCGACAACGGAGCCGGAAGAAAAGCCCAAGCCCGAACCGATGCCGACCGAAACGGTCGATGCCCGAAACACACCATTGGCCTATACGTCTCATTGGGCAGAACTGCTTGCATTGCTGGAAGCAAATCGGGGTGACGACGCGGTTGCTCTGGTGAAGGAGGCGATGAAGCAGAAGAAAATGAGTCAGGACAAAGAGCTACTGGCCTGGGACCTGCAACTTGCCGAAGCACTTGCTGAACTGGAAAAAGAGCTGCAGGCGGCTCTCCGCGCCTTAAAGCCAGGGGCGATGATTCGAGTGGCGGGGTCTCGGTTCGAGTTCGAATCGTACGATGGCGAAACATTGCATTTGAAGCTGAAGGACAAGGAATTCCAGAAGAAGCTGACGAGTATGACACCTGGCGAGCGGATCTCGCTGATCGAAGGAACGGAGAAAGCGAGCGGCGAGCAGGCTCTGCGGTTTGCGATTTACCTCTTCTTTCAGGGAAAGATTCAGCAGACGCTGGCCGAGAATTGGTTTAAGCGAGCAGGTCCGGAAGCAGAAGTCTTCCATGAACGCCTTGCCGCACGAGTCCTGCATCAGGGGAAATCGGAATTGGCCCGCGGAAATATGGCCGCTGGAATCGATTTCCTCGATTCGGTGGCATTCGTTTCAGGTCCGGGGACTGCAGCGGCGCGCGAGGCCGTTGTGCAACGCTCCAAGCTCTACGATCTCGTTGATTGGAACCCGGTCGGAAATCGAAAGTGGGGTCGTGGCGAGCAGGGGGCATTTATCGCAGATCCAGCCCGATCCAATGGTTCGTATCTGAAATCCGACCAGAAATACACGGATTTCGAATTATCATGTGAATGGAAAGTCGAAGGTTCCACCGCAACGGGAGGAGTCTATTTGCGCTATTCAGGGCAAGGGAAACCGCTCGATAACGGAGCGAAAATTCATCTAGCTAACGATGCTGGCCTGAAAAGGATGGACAGGTTTGCGACAGGGGCATTGTTTGCGAAAGCCGCCGCCAGCCAGAACGTCAGTCTTGCGGAAGGAAAATGGAACACGCTGAAGATGCAGGTCCGCGGGACGGATGTGAAAGTCTGGATCAACGAAAAAGATGTGTTAACGGCAACGCTGGAAAAGGGTGTTCCGCTTGATGGCTATGTGATGCTCGATGGCGAAGCTGGCGGAATTGCCTATCGCAAAGTGCTGATTTTCGAACTGCCATCAGGTTCAGCTGCTGTAAAGTCTGAATAAGTTACAAATAGCGGGCGATCGGCGCGGGTCTCCCGACGACTGCTATCAACATCTTTGGAAAAGCCAGACATTGGCAGAACGATGAGGGCAGAACAATGAAGAGCCATGTTTCCGATTTCTGCGATCATCCTGCCCTCCATCGTTGTGCCCCAGTCCGTTGTGTTTCTTTTGAAACGCAGAGCGCGCAGATGACGCTGAGGAAAATGCCAGTCGTAATCATCTTCTCCGTCTTACTCAGCGGTCTCCGCGACCTCTGCGTTTCAAAGATTTCCTGGTCGCGCCGTGAGTGATCGTCAGCAATAAGAAGGTAACGCAGAGACGCAAGGGCGCAGAGACGCAAAGGAATGCAACTTTTGATGTTTTTCCCTGCGTCCTGCGCCTTTGCGTTTCAGGTCTTCCTGATTTCAGTTTCCGTGCCAAGGTCTCTCGCCCTGCAATGCAAGCACCATGCAACGCTATGATACGCAGAGCCGCTGCTCAGTGAACGAAACGAGCCACCTGCGAATCACAGGTGGCTCGTTCTTTTGAGATCACGACAGCTTTCTGAAGTCACGTTGCGACAGGGACGGCTTTTCCATCCTGCCGGGCCGAGGCCAGTGTCGCTTCCATCACCTGCTGAGTCTGCAGGGCGATCTGGCCCCAGGATTCATCCCGTTTGCCTGATAGCACCAGTTGCGAGAAGTTGCGGAACAGGTTCGTTTCCTGAGCATTCGGAGCACTATTGCCGAATTCTGGAATCGACACGCGTCGCGTGTGATCTTCCATATTGAAATCGCAGCCGCGAGGCACGAACTTCACGTTCGAAACATCAAACGAGACTTCATTTCCGTAGAACGGACAGACGAAGCCGGGGACAGTGATGAATCCCTTCGTGCCACTCAGGTTCGCCCACTGCTGGTTTTCATTGAGGAAAGAACAATAGAAGCTGGCCGACACGCCATCGCGGAAGAACAACTCCCCTGAGAATTCCATCGGAACGCTCGAGCCCCCCGCTTTCGTCAGCAGGCGACCGCTGACCGAATGAGGCATTTCATACTTCATGGCCCACAGGGTGAACCGGATGTTGTACCAGCCGAGATCACCAAGACATCCCAGTGGTTCCAGTTCATCACTGACGCGAATGTTGCTGGAGACAAATTCTTCGGTCGCTGCGAAGCTGAATTGAGAGCAGATACGGCGAAGCTTACCGACACTCTCGCCGTCGTCCAGGGCTTCACGCAGCTTATTCAATCGCTGACTGTGCATGAACATCACGCCGTCCATAAACTGGACATTGTTCTTCTTGCAGGCGGCAAGCATTTCGGAGACGTCAGCAGCAACGACACCAACAGGCTTCTCACACAGAATATGCTTGCCAGCCTCTGCCGCACGAATTACCCACTCTTTGCGAATCCCTGTGGGAAGCGGAATGTAAACAGCATCAACATCGTCTCGCTTCAGCAGTTCGTCGTAACTGCCGAGTGCCTGAGGTACGGTTGCGAAGGGGCTATAGCCCTGGCAATCGTCGATGAACTGCTGGCTTTTGGCAACACTGCGACTCGCCACGGCAGTGACGACAGCATTGCCCGTGTTACGGATCGCCAGCCAGTTCTTACGAGCAATATTGGCGGTGGAAAGGATTCCCCAGCGGCAGATCGAGTTACTCATCAGATGTCATTCCTTGGTAGTTGTTGAGTCAAACAAAATTTGGAAGGCAGGTTAACAGGAATTGAGCCTGGTGGCGAAGATATCGCGATGTTTCGGCTCCGAGGCAACGCCCATTGGATTCGCGTTTTTTCAAATGCCGCCGCTTGAAGTGTGCGGGCAGATCAGGAAAATGGCCTGACAGAAAAGCACGGCCTTGTCGAAGACTCCAAGACCGTGGCACCCCATTTTGATGACGGGAATCAGTACAGCCAATTCTTGAGGCATGACGGGATTGAAAACCGTCTTCTAACTTCCCAGTTGGCGTCGCAAATCGTCAAAGCGATCTTGCAGTTCACGAAAATCCGTACGGACGGATGCGAGTTCATCCTTCAGTTCACGAATCTGTGATTCCAGGCCAGACAGGCGTTCGTTGGCTGCAGGGTCTGGTGCCGCCGGCTGAGTGTATTGCGTGTGAACCACTGCCGCTCGCGGAACTGGCGCTGCGGCTTCCTCTTCAGTCTCTTCCGCCAGCATTGCCATCTGGTCGTGATTTTCTCCCGACGGATAAAGGCTGTGGTCGACTTCAATCCCGCGTCGTTCCAGGCGTCCATTTGCCTGGACAATTCCCAAGTCGAGCAGACCTTGCAGGGCAGTTCGCAGAGTTTCCTGAGTATCAATCGCGACCATGCGGCTGGCTCGAGTCCGCAGTTCACCCAGTTGCTGACGACCTCGTAGCAGCAATTCGGTCATGATCGCCAGTTGAGGTTCCGTCAGCTTGGTCTTGTGACGCATGTAGTGGCGATAGCGTTCAGTCCGTCCACCTTCGGTATGCAGACACCCGATAAAGCCAATCTGCTGCAGTTGTGTCAACGTGTCAGCGACATCGTCTTCAGAATAGTTGGAAACAGGATCGCGGTTGTTCTTTTGATTGCAACCGGTGGTGATCGCTTTCAATGTCATCGGATACTGGTCAGGAACGGTAAACGCCTTTTCCAGCAGTACTCCCAGCACTCGACGCTGCTTACGTGACAGTTCCTTGAGTGGGATCATTTCAGACGGGGATTCAGACACGAGATTCTCCGGAGAATCAACACGAGGCTACAGATCACATTCGACAGACGGATTTCGTCGAATCAGTGGTTCACTGCGCGCAATTGTCGGCGAGTGATCTGTCGTTCGTCAACCGCTGTGGTTTCGATCGTGTCAATGTCGATCGGATCGAAGGGATCCACAGAGATACTGTGGTCCTGTCCCGACGAAGAGTCTTCTGGCGGGATGACCTTCCGAGTGGCTGTTCGTTCACGTACCGGAGGTCGTTCGTCATCGAGAGCATCTTCTAGTGGATGATGTGCGGACTTACGGCTTGCTTGAGTCACTCGGCGCGGTGCAGGAGCCTCGTCGTCCAGCAACGGATGAGTCTTTGATGTCGTGGAACTGACATCGGCAGGCTCGTCGTCCTCGAGCAAGTGACGTTGCTGAGTGACTCTTGGTTTCAACTGTCGCCTGACGGAATCTGTTGATGCCGATGGTTCTGCTTTTTCGGGCTCAGCTTTGTCGCTGGATGCGGGTTTCAGAGCGGAAGATTTCAATCGGCCACGGGATTGCTCATCGATCGCCTCTTCGAGGCGACGTGGCGGTTGCGAAGGAACAACATCAGACGCGGCGGCCTGTTTTACTGGTGCCACCTGAGTTCGCTGTTGTTCTCGCAGTTCTTTGACCATTTGTTCCAGTTGAGCGATTTTTGCGTCATTGCTGGTCAAGGGACGTGGTTCGGCTTCGTACCCTGCGAGTTGAATCTCGTTGTCGTGTTCGCCATTTGCAGGAGTCTCACTCGCGCCATTGGGGTTGAGCGAGATCGTCGTGGTACGGCGACGCTTGTTGACGGACGTCAAGTCTTCAGCAGTTGCAGCTTCGACGCGTGAATCGACTTGAGGCTTCTTCGAGACGGGTTTGCTTCCTCCGTGAAAGCTCATCAGTTCGATCGACGCCATTTCTGAGAAGACCGCCGGTCCCTGCTTTGGAGTCAAACGAAGTCGCAATGCACACGTTGCTTCGTATGTCCCATGCCGCATGTACGGAATGAAGACATTGTAGGCTGGGCCAAGTGTTCCATAGGTGTAGTGTTGCGACCAGGCACCGTTGTCGAAATCAAATTTGTGCAAGGGCTCTGACTGTTCTTCGACGGTCCCCTGATCATCGAACAAGTAGACTCGCACATCACCATCGACAGAGACGGGAAGCGATGAACTATTCAGAAACAGGATCTGACCAGCAAAACCGTGACACGGATTTCCCTTGGGATCGCGGCCTTCAGCGGGTTCCCAGAGACAGACGACTTTGGCAACGGGATTACGGGCCGTTGCCTTGCGAGAGCGGAGATCGAGCTGCGGGATGTGTAATGTCGCGCAACCCACCGTGGTCAGCAACAGCCAGCAGGCAAGCAGTCGCGCAAGGGGGCGAGTGACGGGCGACATGGAATACTCTCCGGAATTGCGGGCGTAAATCATTTGTGCGGTCCCATCGAGAAAGCCTCGATGGCTCAGTCTTGCGTACTTTGCCACAGGTTGGTTCGGACGGCGACGTGTAACAAGCCTGGTGTTGCGTCACGGCTCAGAAATCGGGTTGGATCATCAGCGGCTGGGTGCCAGCCACGGTTAGAACCGGACGCTAGCGCGTTCCGGCTGATGGGTCGAACCTGAAAACACGTCGTGATGCGATAGTAGTGGGATTTGTCGTTTGCTCCCCAGGCCGACGGAGCCTGGAAATCATTTCTCTTCAGTTTTCTTGGTCTTCTTTCCAAACAGACCTGGTTTTGGCTTCGCTTCACCCTTGGCCTGTTCCACTTTGGAAGACGTACGAGGATCTTCTTCGGTGTATTTGATCCTGGCAGACACGGGGCTGAACGAAGGGTCACGGATGACAGATGTCGAGGGATCTGGCATTGGTGCCGGTGGCGGGTTCAGCTTGGTATCCGGGTCCAGCATTGGTGCTGGCGGGACGGATTGCGGTGTGTTGTTTGGGTCGTTGAAGATGTCATCAGGACAAGGAAGGGCTCGCAACGGACCATGCAGGTCTTCAGCTTCGCTTTCGATGATGTGCATCCGCCCCAGTTCGACGTCCTTGATGGTTTCTTCATCAATCGGTCCACTGATGATTCGTGGTGTCAGGAAGACCAGCAGTTCCACACGGCGGGTTGATCGTGAATCGAACCGGAACAGATGACCAAGCAACGGGATTTCAGACAGGAACGGTGCCTTGTTTGTGAAGGATTCATCACGAGTATTGATCAGCCCACCGATCACGACGGTGTTCCCTGTGGGGACGCTGATCGTGGTTTGCAGGCGGCTGATGTCAAGAATCGGTGACGAGACTGTCTTACCGGTTGCATCGGTCGACAAGGGAACCCCTTGCTGACGGTATTGACTGCGCTGGGCGTAGAGCATCATGACAACGTTGCCGTCTGCGGTAATACGTGGCATCACCTGCAATTGCACACCGGCATCCTTTTGAGTCACCGTGGGGGTGTTGACCCCTGTCGTTCCGTTGGCTGTGAAGCCAGTAATGATCGGGATGTTCTGACCACTGAAGATTTCGGCCATCTGGTTGTCGAGTGCTCGAATCTGCGGGCGACTCAGGACAGTAATCTTGCGGTGTGCAGACAAAGCTCGAATCAGGACGTTCACAGCGTCAGACCCGGCTGACAGCACCAGGCCGCCAAATCCCAGGTCCGAATTGACTCGTCCCAATGAAAAGTTCGTCAAGCTTTGTGCGGCAACCGTTGCAGGGTTGCTGGCATCGCTCGAAACGTTATTCCCCAGGGGAATGGCAGGGTTATTGAAATTGAAGCCAGGGGTTCCGTCGAGTGACAACAGTTTGTTCGTAGAAACGGTACTGGTTTGAGTCTGTGACGTGGTCGTGCTGAACTGTTGCAGGTTGCTGACAGGACTCCGTTTGAACAGCGTAGGATCCTGAAACCCGAGTTCGATCCCGAATTCATCCGTGTTCTGCAGTTCGACTTCAACCAGCAGGGCCTGGATGATGACCTGTCGCGGAGCAGCGTCCAGCTTCAGAATCATACTTTCGATGTTCTTGAAGTAGCGTGGCGTGGCGCTCAGCAGCAGGCTGTTGTTGGTCGTATCCGGTACGACAACAACTTCCTTTTCCATCTGCTCCACGGAACTCATCAGGTTTGGATCAGCCTGAGCAATGTCACGCTGAGACTGATAGAACTGGGCAATCGACTGAGCAATCAATGTCGCCTGGCTGTTCTGCAATCGGATGACGACGTTCTGGCGAGCTCGCAGGTCACTTTCGTCGAGTCTCAAAAGAATCGCTTCGACGACCCCGAGTGCCTCGCGTGCACCCACTGCGATCACGCTGTTCGTTCGTTTGTCGACCGAGAACTTCAATGGGACGAGACTGCTGCTGGAATCGGCTGCCCCTTCCAGAGCGATCCCGAGGTTCTGTCGCTGATTGCCTCCTTGACCTTGTCCTCCCTGTTGCTGGTTGTTGAACAAGGCGTTCAACTGCTGCACCATCAGTTCGGCGTCGGCGTTGGCAAGAGTGAAGACCTTGATTTCGGAGACTGTCGTAGTGGGTCGGTCCAGTTGCTTGATCAGTTCCTCAATCAGAGACATGCTCTTTTCAGAGGCCGAAACGACGAGGCTGTTCACTCGCGAATCAGGAGTGATCCGAATATCCGCGAGGATTCCCGAACGAATCTTGTCTCCGTTTCCACCCGTGCTGAAGATCTGTAGGACCGCCGAGCGGACATTCTTGAATTTTTCGTCGATCTGAGCAGTGTTCAGACCTTGCAGGGCTCCCTGTTGTCCACCACCGCCGCCAGTCCCTGACGTGGGTGGGGCGATGACACTTTGAATCGCGGCATTCATCACCGCTGCCAGTTCGGCTGCCAGCGCATTCTTCAACGGAAAGATGCGGAGTTGATTAACTGTCCCTGTTTCATCCCGATCGATTTTGCGAATTAAAGCAGTGACTTCATCGAGATCACGGGGTTGAGCGCGAACAATCACGGAGTTGGTGCGGGCATCTGGCGTCACCAGGACCTTGGCACCCAGGTTCACTCGTTCCAGATAGAACTGAGTGATCATGTCAGAAACTTCCTGAGCCACGGCATTTTTCAGGCGGAAGACCTGAAACTCTGTCTGCGGATCGACAGGGCTGTCGAGTTCTTCAGCCAGTTCGAGAATCGCTTTCAGGTCTGCTTCCGGGGCGATGATGAGCAGCGAGTTTGGTTTGTTGATCGGCAGGATCGCGGCGCTTTGGCGCGGCTGGGTCGCTTTGCCTGGAAACTTAGTCAATCGCTCGTAGACGGTTGTCAAAAGATCCGAGAGAGATTCTGCATCAACGTTTTTCAGGTACAGCAGATGAACTTTGGGTGCGGTCGCTTCGCTGAGCTTTTCCAGTTCGCGAATGACCTTCATCACTTGTTCGACATCTTTTTCGTTACCGCGCAGAATCAGCACGCCGAGGTCGTCAACGGCCTCGATATTGACTTCACCCTTCAGGCTTCCGAGGACATCACCCAATGCCGGGGGGACGTTTGGCAGACTGGCACGCGGCGCACCACGCTCATCGAGCTGGGCGATCTGATCTCCGTCGACATTCCACTTTGGAGCTTTGGCGGAGACTTCTGTTCCCCGGGCCGCTCGAAGCTTTTCAATTTCTTCCGGTAATTGGTGTGCGATCTGGCAGACATACTTGGAGCTTGAGGTCAGTTGGACCGGTGTCTCGTCATCAAAAGGACGATCAAGGACTCGCAGCAGCTTCAGTGCCGCCTGAGTATCTCGTGGTGCACCGTCGATCAGCAGTTCTTCGTTTGCTTCGTCGATGGCAATTGTAATTGTAGAAACGACTTGTTTCGTCCCAGTCGCGGATTCGACAGATTCGTCGCCCGGAAGTGCCGTCGTGATCTTGAACGCTGGCAACTGATTTCGTCCGGCAGAAATCAATTGCGAACGCGATTTCATCGTCTTGTGGACTTGTTTCGACAGCTCGACGACTTTGCGATGTCGTGGACGGAACACGACCTTGGAAGCATCATCGTCCGCCAGTTGTTCTGGAGGACTGAATTCAGGGGCATCTTCGTGTGCCACCGGACGAACGGTCCGCGATTCAGGACGTGATGGTTCCGTTGAGGTCCCGGCTGCTTTTGTTGCAGCCTGCTGTTTTGGACCTGGCGATTTCTCGTCTGGTCGACGCGTGATGGAATCGACTCGCTGGACAAACGGCGAACTCGTGTCGGGCTCAGCGGCGTCTGGCTGCTCATGCTTGGCAGGAAGGACCGCGGCCTGGTACCGGGGACGCTGAGAAGGAAGATCCAACAGGATCAGGAAGTCACCCTTTTCGATCAGTCGGAATCCTAACGGCTCGATGTCCTTGTTCAGGATACGGACCGCGTCATGACGATTGTACTTGTTGGAATCACGCCGCGTATAACGTCCCTTGGGGACTCGATCCATCACCAGTTGAGACTGTGACTGCTTGGCAAGGTCCTTGATGACCTTTTCCCACGTGGCGCTAATGTGATTCAGTTTGACTGCGGGAAGCTCGGCTTCAGGTGAGGTTCCTACAGCAGAGGGACCTGCAGCGAGCGGTTCCTCGACCTTGGCTTCGGCTCGTGGCGTCGCTTCTTTATCGGATTTAGCAGACTTCGTTGCCGCCGATGCCAGCGGAGGCAGTGGGGCGTCAAACCCTCCTCCCAGGGTCCACAGGAAGACCGACGATGCCGTCGCCAGTGACAGGCTGTGTATCGCCAGCGACATCGGCCGAAAGGCAAGTCGTCGCGATTTGGGGAAATGCTGATTCATTCTTTGCCGATTCCAGGAGGTGATCGAGCGGGCCGCGAACCGCCGGAAATGTCTGCGCAATCGCGTCAGTCGATGCTATCGTCAAAGTCAACACCACCCCTTTACGGCAAAATCGTTACATTCAGCCCAAATTAAGATCCGCCCCGCAACTCATGCCGAAGTTGGGCTGATTTTAAAGACGCAGCGTCTCGATCAGCAGAATCTGCCGGACATCGGGTAACGCCACCAAGCCCCAACGCTTGCTTGTGAAAAGAAAAAAGGCAGACGAAGTGACTCGTCTGCCCTCAGATTAGGAAATTAACTGGCCAGCATCAGTGTTCCGGCGCCCTTGAACTATTTGGGAGGCACAGCGGTTTCTTGGGTAACGATTCGGCCTTTTGCTTTGAAAGTCACGGTTTGAGGGCGACCTTCGACCACAATTGCAAACTCTTCGTCGAACATCCCTGGTTCGGAGGGCGGGGTGAGCGTCAATGTCAGCATTTGCAGAGTCGCGACCGCTTCAGGAACCTTAATCTTGATGGCGTCCGGCAGTGCAACCGTGGAGTTAACTGGCGTGTCGTCGAGCGCTGGTTTGGCGCGAACCTCACGAGTGATGCGATCAACCTTTTCAATCTTGAATGGTTTTTTGCCACGGACGATCACGGACATGGTCTTGGTTGTCCCTGGTGTGACAGGTCCGAATTGGGCATCGGTGACCATAATGTCGGATTCAATTTTTGCTTCAACGGGGACCGAAATAGGAGATTCACCCTGCTCGTTCGTCGTCAGCACCAGTTGGTCCCGCAGAACGCCCAGCGGGGCATTGGCATCGATCTGAACCACGACTTCAAAGGTGGCAGTGCCACCTGAGCGGCCTGTTTCTGAAATCTGTGCTGTCAGGTGAGGGCTGCTGACCTTCGCGGAAACAATCTTCCATCCCGGTCGCCCACCGATGTAATTGATGCTGATTCGCTGGAGATAGCTTTTTCCCAGATCGATTGGCCCAAATCCGACATAGCTGGGTCGAACTTCAAAATCGCTGCGAATACGACCTTGGACAGGAATTGTGACTGTGGATGCGGAACCCTTCGTCGGCTCATACAACGAAATGATTGCCCGAACGTTTTTGTCCCCGGAATGTCCAACGGTGTCGAGGCGAATCGTCAGTTCACGTTCCTGCTTGGATGGAATCGAAATTGGCAACTTGTCTTGCCAAGAAATACAGCCGCATGATGTGGACAGGTTGGAGATCTGGATCTCTTCGATAAACGGATTCTTCACTTTCACCTTGAAAGTGGTGTCTGCGAGTCGAGCCACCGAGCCGAACCGGATTTCTGTCCGGTCGAGCATTTTTGCTCCCCAGTCTTGAGCAACGACCGGAAGTGCCGTGCAGGCGACAACGACCAACGGGACCAGAATTCGGACAACTGAGGGGACCGGCATGATTGTTCCTTGGGAACGTCGAGGGGGGAGGATCAGGTTTGGACGACCGGAACGAAACGAATGAATTCCTCCTGAACTCAACTCATCGCCGTGATCAAGGCACGGTTTTTGACGCGTTTTGAAGCCGCCACTGACATTATGCGCGTTACACGTAGATGTCAAACAGATTCCCTCATCATCTGCAATTACTGGTCTGATTTCGGTTTGGTGACCCCCGGAGTCTGCCGCTTCGCACTTTCTTTTCCAGACCGCAAACTCAACGTCATTGGCACCGCTGACAGGGGAAAGGAACCGCTGATAAACGCTAATGAACGCTGATAGGGCGAAAAGTAAAGAGGAACTGGTTTCTGAAATGCAAAAACCAGAATCGGGCAATCTTGCTCCTGCTGACAGCTGACCGCTGCCTGAAATCTGACCGCTCAAATGCAGGAACCGGGACCCGCCCACTCTGAGGCCAGTCCCGGTCCTGCTGAAAGCTGTTTGCTGATCGCTGATAGCTAATCCTTCAACACGACGAACGACTTGCGACCGTCGCTGGTACGGATGTTTAGAACGAGGCCATCTCCCTTGGAGAATTGTTCACGGGCCTTTTCATAGTCTTCCACCGTTGAAACGGGCTGGCCACCCGCCTTTTCAATCAAATCGCCGCTCTTCAGACCCGCCGATTGGGCAACGCTGCCATCCTCGACTCCGCTGATGATCAAACCGCTGGGGTTTCCCGTCAGTCCGAATTGTTTGGCGAGATCCCGGGTCAACGGTCGCACATCCAGGCCTAATTTGTCGAATTTGGAATTGCCGGGTGATCGATCCTCTTCATCGTGAGACGCAACACTCAGATTTTTTGGCATTTCGGTTACGGTCACATTGAGTGTCTGCTGCTTGCCGCCACGGCTGACAACGAGTGGATAGGAACTGCCGATCGACAGTTGTTCGACAGTTGCCTGCAGGGCCGTCGGATCATTGATCGGTTGATCATTCAGTTTCAGAATCAAATCACCAGGCTCCAGGCCAGCTTTTTCGGCGGGTGAACCGGGAAGAACCGATTTCACCATCGCACCTTCGCGCACTTTCAGATTGAACTGTCGAGCCGTATCAGCATCGACGGGCTTGATTTCTGTACCCAGGTACCCGCGTTTCACTTCTCCGTTGGCGATTAGTTTCTGGCTGACCCAACCGGCGATATGAGTCGGAATGGCAAATCCGATTCCGTCGTAGCCACCGCTTTCCGTCGCAATCGCGGTATTGATACCAATCACTTCACCTCGCATGTTCAGGAGTGGCCCACCGCTGTTGCCGGGATTGATTGCTGCATCGGTTTGCAGGAAGTCTGCTCGAGCCGTAATCCGATTGCTGCGTCCCTTGGCGCTGATGATCCCTGCCGTGACAGACATATCCAGTCCGAACGGGCTGCCGATCGCCAGGACCCAGTCGCCGACTTGAGTTGCATGGCTATCACCCAATCGAAGCGCTTTGAGTCCAGAAGCGTCGATTCGAACGATGGCGACGTCAGTACGTGGATCCGTCTTGATATCTTTCCCGATGAACTCGCGTCCATCATGCAGACGGATTTTGACCTCATCCGCCCCGTTGACGACATGGTTATTCGTCAAAATGATTCCGCTGGCGTCGATAATGAATCCTGAACCCATTCCGCGCCGCTGTGGCGTCGCGCGACCTCGTCCCCGGAACAAGTCTTCCATCCGTGGATCGTTGCGGAAGAATTCACGGAATGGTGCTGGAATTTCTTCTTCGTTGAGTTGATCCCGCCGCCCCTGGACGGGCCGAGGCTTTGTCGACGTCTCGATCGACACGATGCTCGGGGTCGCTTCAGCGGCGACCGTCCGAAACGCCGCAGACAAGTCGTCTGCCCGGGGAAGTGGCGGAACGGCCACCGCTTCCGGGCGCTGTGACCACGTTACTGCACTGACGGCAAGAGCCCCTCCTGCCATTAACATCATCAGTGATTGACGAACTGAAGTACCGTTCGACATTTCTTGCTCTCCTTAATTTTTGCGAACATCAGTAGGACTCGTTCTCACCGAACCTTGCGACTTCGAGTGAAAAGCCCGCTCTCGCTCCGCGAGAGTCCGTCTTTTGCGATGCAGAAGCCGACAATCCAGGAATGTGAGTCACATCCCACTGATCCAAACATTCCGCCTTTCGGCGGCTTGGTTCCTAAT
>CAIWEX010000716.1 GCA_903911795.1 uncultured Schlesneria sp. | reverse complement strand
CTCGTTGCCCGCGTCGCAGCGATGGTCTCCGATGATGCGCGCATGAAGGATCTCCTGCGGCGCTGCCGTCGCATCTTGCGGGTCGCGGACGCTGCGATGAGCGGTGCGGTGCTGGGGTTCTTTGTCCGCAGCGAAAGATCAGGGGGTGCGCCAGAGTTCCGGTGCAGCGAGCAACAACTGCGTCGCCGCGCCGATCAAGCGATGTTGAGTGACAAACAAAAAAACGGGCTCAACGCCTGGCCAAAGGACTGTCAGTCGACAGTTTCGGCCAGGGGTTGAGCCCGTTTGTTACGGTACTCGGTGAAACAATGTTATGAGTGCTGCATCGACGCGGCGATTATGTTGTTTGTCATGCGCCAGTCAATGCGACTTCATGCCTATAAGGAAACGTCGGCAGACTTTGTTCTTTCAGGAATCCGTAATGACTCGCAATCGCCCCACTACTGCGATCGATGTCTCACGCAAAGAAGCAAAGACGCCAAGAAAGGATCGGAAAACTGGCTTTATGCAATCCTTGAATTCTTGGCGTCTTGAGCGAAGCGGGCGTGAGCATCATCGATTGGCGCACATGATGTAATGGCGGGAGGGGGACTCACGCAAAGACGCGAAGACGCGGGGTGGACTCGGTTGCCGCTTCGGCTACCGAGGTGACGAAGTCACAAGTCGTTTCGAAAGAGATGCGACACTGAGGGAAGAACTTCTTGTCTCCTCGCGACCCGGTTACCGAAGCAACAAGAACTGGTCACGGCGATCATTCTAGCCCGCCTGCGACAATTGATGGAGCTACCCGACAAATCTTGACGCGGCGACGATTCATCCCCGCCAAGCATGAGGGACGCGCTGAGTGCTCTGCCACAATTGTGAGTACGACGAAGTGTCGACTGTCTTGATGATTGCTTTAGTGAGAGCAATCGCAGGGCTGGAATTGTCCAGGTCGTTTCGGGCGCCAACTTGAGTCAGCGCCGTCCGTTCCGCTTCAGTCAATGGCCACGTGACAGACGCATCTGAATCAAGAGCCTTGCCCTGAAACATCCCACCTGACTGAAGACTCATTCTGATTCCTTCTTGCGGCACAGGGGAAGGCGAATGAGTCTGTTATCGACCGCGGCAATACCGAAAATTCAGACAATTGCGAATTCCAAGCTGTCGCGACGCAATTTCATGAAGTCACGCAGGATGGTGCTTGTCACCGCGTCGTCCATCAGCACGTTCCGCGCATTCAATGGGAATCGTGGTGATATTCCTTCTCGAAAACGGACTCGATTTCCGATGCGTCGACTCGCTTGTCAGAACTGACCGTTCTGACAATTGATCACACAGATATCACCGCGGAAGTTCAGGCTGAACGAATCACCTCGTACTACTCTTCCGGGAGCATACGTCACGTATGTCCTGGTCCAACCTGTTTGATTGGCCGCGAGCCAGGCCAAAATGCGTTGAGCGGCGTCGGACCCAGCCGCGATCTCGCGTTCATCAACCGAGTCGGCAACTCCATTCAAGACAACCCTGTAGGGTGGCGGAAGTGCTCCGATGTCGATGGTTTTGCTGGCGACGGTTGAACAGCCGATATCCAGACAGACAGCGATTCCAGCGAAGACTATGAGTCTGTTCACTGAAAGACATCCTTCAATCAGTGGGCTGACGAACGCGATGCGAATGAAGAGGAGACCTTCGGTCGTGTGGTTCGGCGGGGTCGGGAGACCCGCGCCGAACAGAAGTCGCTGCGGGGCTCGCATCGTTGAGGCCGAATTTCAATTCGATGTCGCTTTGCTGGCCACGTAAGTGGATTCGCCCCTCTTCTCCGTCGTATTGAGCTTCGATGATCTGGTCGTACTTCAAATGGTCACGGTAGCCGATTGTCACCCCCGTACTCGAGTCGATCAATTCAATCGCCAGGCTCTGTAAAGCACTGTTGGTTCGGTCATTGACCTGGCTCAACATCACCAGAAACGGCAACTGACAGTCTTGGAACTGCAACACCGTGCGATAGGGGATGGAACGCTTCCAGAGCAATTCACCCGTCGCGCGATCGAAGGCATAGAGATCATCACCGACGGCTAATCCCGGCACATGCTGCCCGCTGAGGGGTTGGAAGTTCTGCGTCGTCGTGGCGGTCGCCGTATGTCTGCGAATGTTGACGAAATACCGTGACCGGTCCGAGAACATTTGAACGGCTCGAATCTGTTGAACCTCGGCCCCGTCCAACTGGGCAGAAAGCTTCTTCTGGCAACGTCCCACGTCGTAGATGCGAACGTCACCTCCAGAACCGACATAGATCATCTCGCCCCCAGGCACAAAGACTGGCAGACGGGTGTCCGGCAGTGCCTCGGTGATCTCAACCTTGTCACTCAGCAGGTCACGGATTTCCAACATCCGAGTCCCCTTATTGTCGACAACCCCGACAATGTGCCGCCCGTAGGAGCCTCGCCATTGACCTGAAATGTATCCCGGCTTGACGGTGGGCAGGCGGCGGCCCGTTGCCGTTTCAAAAACCTCGTAATGGACTTTAGGCATCCCGTCACCTGAATCGACGACACGCTGCACTCCGATCACCTGTCGATCACCGATCAGTTCCAGCCGGAAGTTCGGATTCAACTCCTGCGACGGGACCGCAATCTTTCGCTGCCACAGCAGTGTTCCATCCAATGGATCAACAACATAGACCTGATTCCTCCAACTGAACGAGGCAAAATCGGGGCCCGCAGGGCCTGGGTTGACGGGCGATCGCCGCCCCGCCAGCTCACCCGGCATCTGCTTCCAGATTGGCTCCGCATCCCCCAGTTGCATCGACGAGATACCGACGAGCCCGCCTGGCACCCCCAACGGAATCAGATGCCCGCTCGTCACGACTTTGTCGACACCTGGAAATCGATTCGTCAACGGGATGTTCAACAACCCAAGTCGTGAGTGAGTTCGCTGGTCAAAGATCGTCAGTGTGGACTTGTCTTCAGACTCCGAAGGACTCAAGACAAATTCAATCGGTTGCCAAGCATAGCGTGCCGTCCGCCCTTGAATCACTGTCCCGAGTCGATCGGACTGGTAACGAACCAGTTCGTCTTGAGCATTGCGAAGCGGCGTGAGTGGCTGAGCAAAGTCTGGGCGAGCGGCCGTCTGATCAATCTCCACGCGCTGAACAGCCCAGCGTGGTTCACGTGATTTTCTCCAGGCAATCTTGGCCGCCCGCTCGTCGCGAAGCTGTTTGACGACTTCACGTCCAGTCATCCCTGCGGGAAGCTGGACATCGGCGAATTTTGTCGCAAGCAAATCGAGTTGCCCTGCGGCATCTGCAACAAAACCATTCTCTTCCCAGAGCTCCATCAGACGTAAAGCCGCCTCAGCCGCCACATGAGGCTCGCCGTCAATCGAATTTCGCAACCACAACATCTCGCCGGCATGAACCGACCTTGCGTTCGTCGACTGTGCGGCCAGGAGCGAGCGAGGCGGAATCACTGCCGAATCCGTGTTAAAGACCCGGACATATCGCAGAACCTCACCGAGATTTGCATCGGATCTCAGGGGCGGTAACCGCAATTGACGCAACTGCTGCAGTCGCTCACCGAATCCGTCCGCGGGCGAGATTTTCCTCTGCAGACGACACCAGGCCGCAGGTGAAACCTTCCACTCCTCATCCCCCGGTAATGCACCGGCGATTCGTTCAGGAAGGTTATAGATACGCTCAGCCACCTGCCCGGGCGTCAACCACAGTGGCACCGATCCCGGTTGAGTTGAGGCTGCAATCAAAAATCGGAATTGATCTTCAGGACTCTCAAGATGCGGCTCTAACAGTTCCAGCTCCGAGGCAACGGAATCCGATCGCCCTTCAATCTTCTGGAATAGCAACTCTTTCAATTCACGCCTTGATCGTTCACGATCAAGCGAAGTCAATTCCCCAGTAAGAAGTAGCCTTAATCGACGTTCCCCCTCTGCCAAATTCCCCTTCACCATCGCGATTTCTGCCAATGCGATATCACGATGGATGCCACTGGCAACCTTGGAGCCCTCAGCATTGATCTCACGCATCACATAGTCGACTTGAGGCAACGCGGCGAGGCCTCGCGAACTGAGCGAGTAAACTCGATCCCGGTCAGCAATCAGATG
>CAIWEX010000715.1 GCA_903911795.1 uncultured Schlesneria sp. | reverse complement strand
TGTTCGGTCCGCCTTGGTGGGCGAATCTATTCTTCTTCATTGGCCTGCCGTCACTTCTTCTCGGAAATCCCTTCCTTGGATTTGGATGTGGTGTCATGGCGACACTCCTGTCGTTGAGCACTACAGTTTATTTTTCAGATTTCTCGTTCAGTTCCCTCGGCCCCGGATACTTCACTTGGCTCGGTTGCATGGTCGGATTGACTTGGTTGGCTCGGTTCGACATGGCTCGGCCGAATCCTGAAGAGCAAGCAGGACGATAGCCAGGACCGCCGAGTCTTCAGGAAACTCCAGCCAGTTCCGTGGCGCGGGCGACGCGACCAATTCCGAGAATATACGCGGCGGTTCGCAGCGATACCTTTTTGTCCTGGGCAATCTGCCAGACAGAATCGAAAGCTGCGGACATGCGTTGTTCGAGTCGGTTGCGGATTTCTTCCAGCGGCCAGTGAACGACGGAGCGGTTCTGGACCCATTCGAAGTAGCTGACGGTGACGCCGCCTGCATTTGCCAGAATGTCCGGGACGACCGTAATCCCCTTTTGCAAAAAGATCTCGTCTGCCTCAGGAGTTGTCGGATCGTTCGCGGCTTCAACGATGTAACGAGCGCGAACTGTCGGAGCGGTCTCGGCCGTCAGTTGTCCTCCGAGTGCCGCCGGGATCAGGATGTCGACTTGCGACGCAAACAGCTCGGCATTGCTACACGGATCGACTCCAGGGAATCCCGCCACGCCATCATTCTTCTGGGCATAGGCCAGCAGTGCGGGGATATCCAGGCCTGCAGCATTTTTGACGCCACCCCGCTGGTCTGCGATCGCAACAACCTTGGCGCCCCGTTCATTCAGGATCTTGGCACAGAAGCTTCCCACGTTGCCAAACCCCTGCAGCGCCACTGTCTTTCCTGCGAGCTTTTCACCGAGGTGATGGAACAATCGTTCCGCCACGACGACCACCCCACGTCCCGTCGCTTCTTCGCGTCCTTCGCAGCCATGCAGTTCCAGCGGCTTGCCTGTCACACATGCCGGTTGAAACCCATGATGTGCCTGGTACTGGTTCATGAACCAGGCCATTACCTGGGAATTGGTTCCCATGTCAGGGGCCGGAATGTCTGTATCAGGGCCGACCATGTCGTGAATCTGGTCGACGAATTTGCGGGTCAATCTCTCCAGCTCCGCCTTGCTCAAACTTCGCGGATCTACTGCAATCCCTCCCTTGGCGCCGCCATAAGGAAGATCGACAACGGCTGTTTTCCAGGTCATCAGTTGAGCCAGCGTTCTGACCTCGTCCTCATCCACTTCAGGGTGAAACCGCAGTCCACCCTTCATCGGGCCGCGAGCACTGTCGTGCTGAATGCGATATCCAATAAACGTTTCGACGTCACCATTGTCCAGGCGAATTGCTACCTGAACTTTGACGTCGCGTTCGGGTACAAGCAGCAAGGTCCGCATCCGGGTCGACAAACCCAGATGATCGGCAGCCTGATGGAAGAACCGCTCAGATTTAGAAGTGTCATGGCTCATGATGTTTCTCGGAAGTCCGTTTCAAATGAATCAATTTTGCTGCAATTCAGCGAATCGCGCTGGCCGGCTGAATGCCACCTTCGGGCATCGGCCATTGTCCGATCGGCTGGTCTGTCCGTTGAAAGTATCGACTGTTCCAAGGGCCGGGAACCTTTTCGACAAGAAACCTTGCTACGAATTCAGCGACATGATGATGGCCTGCAGCAGACCACCGCGGAGCGTATCGCAGATAATTTGCTTCGGGGGCATCGGAATCCAGTAATGGGTCAGACAAGTCGATGAACGGCAGTTTCCATTCTGCGACGTAATCCGCCAAGGCATCGAACGGTGCTCGATTCGGATAAAATGCGTCGGGCGAGACACCAGATTTCACTCGTACTCCTGCACCATTGGAACAGCGGACCGAAACTTGCCAAGGTTTCGGTGATGTCATGACTGCCAGTTGAAACCCCGATCCCTGCATCATTCGGGCAATATCAGCAATCGGCTGAAATGCATGAGTCACGGACAGGTCCGACTCTGGATGCTCATTTCGCAACCAGGCATACATGTTTGTGCCGACTTCGCGACTCGATGCCGCCTGCTGAAAGATTTGCTGCTTCCATTGCTTGCCAGCGGCGGTCATTCCCCAGTCAACCAGTCGAAAATGCTCACGCAAATGATTCACAGGATTCGGCTTCTTCGCACTGTTCTGCAAGCTGGCGTGGGGACACGAGAGTGGTGTTCCCTGAGCGTCGCTACGAGTTCTGCGACGCAATTGCCGATCGTCAGCCACATCGGACCAGTCAAAATGGAGCAGGATCAGGTCCGGCTGTAACGCAATCAATTTTTGCTTGAAGAGAACGTATTCGGTCAGCGGGCAGGCTCCTGGGATACTGGCGTTGACGACCTCAATCGAAATCCGCGTCTGCTGCTGCAGATGATGCTTCAATTGATGGGCAAAGTGGTCTTCCTCACTCGTTTCAGGAGCAAAGGTCGTTTCGTCCCCCAGAATCAGGATTCGAAAGGCATCCTGTGGTTTTGGGACGGCAACTTCAGCACCGCGAAACCCGAGACTGTTCGTGGTGATTGAGACTGTTCGTTTGGAATCACGGCACTTGACCTGACAGGTCGCATGGGGCTTCAGTTCAAGATTTGTCAGCCACGATGGGATCGTCAATTGAGTTGGGTCGACGAGGCATTCCGGGTTCGCAGTCGAGCAGATCGGGGCTCCCTGGGAAACTTCATAGACGCGCACACCCACTTCTGCGGCGCAAACGAAAAGGCCGAGGAGAATTGCAGCGAAAACGATTTGTCGGATGAGTTTCAATCGGGCACGGATCATTGCCGAGCCTTCAAGGGCTTGTGAACCAATAGAAATCTGCCGAAGTCGGCGTGCGGATAGTAGTTCGGGAACGGCGCAAGGGCAAGATGAATATCTCACTCATCTCCCTGAAAATGCCGCCCTCATCCCAGTTCCCGCCTTCGCCTTAGGTCCTCCGTCATTCGTGTGTGCAGCGATATCTGTTGATTATTTTCAACAGCAGAATCAACGCACATCGCGCGATGCAACTCATTGTCTTTGCATAGGTTCGATTTCCAGGCCTCCTTTCGTTGCGTCGCCATCGAGGCATTTCGGAAACATGGTCGCTTGAATTTTTCAGGTCTCTTAACCACCCGAAAAAAGAAGTTCGAAAGTTGTAACCGTAATCAAAACAACAGTTTACGCGTATGTTGCGCCAAGAACATGTATCAGAGTGTTGACACCTTTTCAGGATTGGCATTCCATCTGCTTTACATCATGTTCATCCTGCGAAACACAAATGATCAAAACGCGAGACTGACAGCAGGATCCACTCGCCAACAGTCAAATGCCCAATACTTCAGAAAGACCCGACACCATGACGAACCTCATCAACGCCCTGATCAACGACGAAGCTGGCTTTATCATCTCTGCAGAACTGGTCCTGGTTTCGACCATCGCGGTGCTCGGAATGATCGTCGGACTGTCAGAAGTTGCCCTGAACGTCAACAATGAACTGGAAGACGTCGGTTCCGCGATTGGTGCGATGAATCAGACCTATTGCGTCAAGGGTGTCAAAGGCCATCAGGGGTCAGCCAGTGGGACCGAATTCCGAGACAACATCGATCACTGCGACAACACCTGCGACGTCCAGGGATTCGATGGTCGTGGTGAATACTCCGAGTGATTCGCCGGACGATCGAATGCGATGGGACATTTTCTGCAAAGTGATTGATAATCTTGGTGATATCGGCGTCTGCTGGAGGCTCGCTCGGCAACTTGCCAGCGAGCATTCGGCTGCGGTTCGACTCTGGGTTGATAATCTGGATCGCTTCAGCAATCTGTGTTCTGCGGTCACTCCACAATCCACAACGCAACACGTCGATTCGATCGAGGTTTGCCGTTGGCCAGCACTTTTTCCTGACATCGAACCTGCGGATATTGCAGATGTCGTGATCGAAGCGTTCGGCTGCGATATCCCCGCAAATTACCTGACCGCGATGAATCAGCGCCAGGTTGCTCCGATCTGGATCAACCTCGAATATCTCAGTGCCGAAGATTGGGTTGAGGAATGTCATGGCCTCGCTTCTCCCCAGTCCCACTCGCCTCTGAAAAAGTATTTCTATTTTCCTGGCTTCACACCTCAAACCGGTGGATTACTGCGGGAAAAGGGGCTCCTCGAAGAACGGGCAGCCTTCGACGAAGTCGCCAGAAAAGAATTCTGGAAAACACTCGGAATCCCGGCTCCAGCCACTGAAGAACTCCGAGTTTCTCTTTTCTGCTACGAGAATTCAGCACTACGGGGGCTGTTGAACGATTGGGCGGCAGGCTGCGAGCCGATTGGCTTGGTGGTCACATCCGGGCTGGCGGCGCGCCGGGTTTCGGATTGGATCGGTGAACCACTTTCAGAACGAGGAATCGTTCGGCGAGGTTCGCTGACAATGTATGGAATCCCGTTTCTTTCACAGTGGCAGTATGACAGACTGCTGTGGTCTTGCGATGTGAATTTTGTCCGGGGGGAAGATTCGTTTGTGCGGGCTCAGTGGGCTCAGCGACCGTTCGTCTGGCAGATCTATCCTCAGGCCGAACAGGCTCATCTCGCCAAGTTAGACGCATTCCTGTCTCGCTATCTGAATTCGTTTCCAGACCTCTGCGGCGTTCGAGACTGCTTTTATTCCTGGAACGGATTCGGGAAAATGGCGGAATCCTGGCGGAAATTTACTGAAAATCGCCAGTTAGTAGAACAACATGGCAAAGTTTGGGCCCGTCAACTTGACCAGACAGGCGATCTCGCCAACAATCTGGATCGCTTTGTGCGCGGGAACTTAGGGATTCCCCTTCTTTGAGGGAGGCTCCTTCGAGTTGCGGAGCAACTCGGCGACGCAGGTTCACGGTTGGCAGGTGCGGGATTTTACCTTTGGCAGTCAAATTGGAAAGCGTGTTATGAGCGTCAAGATCGCCGGCGAGCTTCAGTCGGGGAATGTGATCATCGTTGAGAATTCTCCCGTAGTTGTGCTGAAGGCGCAATACAATAAATCTGGCCGTAACGCGGCCGTGGTCAAGGTCCGCGCAAAGAACCTGATGACCAACCGAATTTCGGAACTTATTTTCAAGGCCGACGAAAAGCTCGAAGGTGTGATGCTCGAGCGAAAGGAATGTACCTATTCCTACTACTCAGCTCCGAACCACGTCTTTGTCGACGCGGACTTCAACGAGTACGAGATCGACGAAGAGAGCCTGTCCGATATCACGAAGTTCCTGACTTCCGATATGACTGACGTCTGCGAAGTGACGTTCTATGAAGGCCGATCTATTTCGGTCGTATTGCCGAAGACCATTATTCGAGAAGTCGAATACACGGAACCGGTGGCACGTGGCGACACGTCAGGCAAGATCACCAAAGCGGCGATTCTGAAAGAAACGAAGCACGAATTGCAGGTTTCCGCCTTCGTCGAAATCGGTGACAAGATCGAAATCGACACTGAAACGGGCGAATTCAAACGCCGATGCACGTGATCGGACGTCCGGGACAATTGATTCCCGGGCCGAGCGGCCGAATGTGCCAGCCGTATGCTGGAGAGATTCGAAACACAGAACGCGGGGATTGCACAGCAATGGCGATCCTCTGCGTCATCTGTTCCGAAGGTCAAGATCACTGCCAGTGATTGAACCTGGCGACACGATTCGACCACCGCGAGCTGGGTTTCGCATTGAGTGCCGGAGCGGCGTTGCTTAATCGGCAAAGTCGCCTGCATTTCCCCCAGACCTCCTGTTCATCCGATTCGGAGAGTACGCCGTTCCCGCTCAAGTCTGCCACGTCAACTCACCGATCAAGAGTTCGGACGATTACGGATGGGCCGGCTGTGCGGGTGGTCTCGTACCAGCCAGATGCACGGTGACGGTGACGGCAAGGAACGCTGGATGTCGCACGGGAACCAAGACCCGTTTCGAATGGGATTTCTGACGGCTGTCGAGGATGCGGAGCGAGGATTCGTCGGTGGATTGCTGGTAACCAACCGGTTCGGCAGGCCGCTGGAGTTTCAGTGCACTGCTCCCGTCAAGCCGAATCGGGCACAGCAGATTCTGTACGGACCGACGCTGCGTCCGTTCGTCCTCGGTGAGCTTCTTGGTCGGACCCTGCTCGATAAAGTCGGGGTCAAACCTCATCTGGTCTTGATCGAATCCGATGAAATCATCGACCTGCGTCAACATGTCCCAATGGCAGTGGCTTTCCTCATGGATAAGGTGACCGATTCAGCGACTCAGTTGCCGTTTGGAAAGCATGGAATTGCTTTTCATCCAGACTTTCAAGGTGATCATGCGGAGATGGCCCGCCACGCAAAGGCGATTCCTGCCGATGCAGACCTGCGAGAGCCTTTTGAACGAGTTCGCGAAGCATTGGCCGAGACAGTTCGCCTCGGTACCGCTCGCACAGCCTGATTGATAAGGACGAACCTATGACTGACGGTTCGCTCCGCATGCTGGACGAGATGTCCGCACGCCAGGCTGCACGCGCCGCTCAAGGGGCGGTTCCCGGTCCCCATTGGAACCTCGATCAGGCTGCCGTATCTCTGGACGAACTTCTGAACGAAGTTCCCTGCGAAGGAGTCGACCTGGGTGTCCCTGCCCAGATTTATTCTTCGGGCATGAACGTCGCTCTGCAGCGCTGGCCTGCGGTCCTCACTGAAGCCATCACGGCCCCCAAGCCTCCAGCGATGATGCCGCCGTGGAAACCACATCGGCAGAAAGTCACGACATTTGGATTGACCTTTCCTGAGGGAGAATCTTTTCAGACCGCTAAATCCGCTGCTGATAAGGGAGGCGAATCCGCATCGAAGGACGAAGAAGAGCTAACCGCGATCGAGCCGCCGCGTCCTGTCTCTTTGATGGACGACGAAGCTCTGGCCGAAGCCAAGAAAAAGCTCGTCCGTTTGAAGCCCCCCGCAGACGCGTTGTCCATCGAAGATCGACTGTTCTACCTGCTTCAGCCACCCTTGCAATCATGGCTGGCCGGGCAGGAACTGATCATGCCGTTTGAGCCGTTCCCTTATCAATACGAGGGGATCGGCTGGCTGTTTTCGAAATCGTCCGCGCTGCTCGCGGACGAAATGGGACTCGGCAAGACCATGCAGACGATCACTGCGATCCGGTTGCTGGTTCGCAGCGGGCAGGTTCGTCGCGTGTTGCTGGTCTGTCCGAAGCCACTGCTTCCCAATTGGCAGCGTGAATTTCGAACATGGGCGGAAGAGCTTCCCTTTGTTGTCGTTGAAGGGGACGGCGAACGCCGACGTCTCACCTGGACCATGCCAGGGGTTCCGGTACTGATCGCCAATTACGAATCACTGGTCCGTGATTTTGCCGCATTTGGCGAGGATGAATTTCCGAAGTTCGATCTGGTGGTCCTTGATGAAGCCCAGCGGATCAAGAACCGAACCTCGCGGACGGCGGAAACAGCTCGAGCCTTGCCACGCCGTCGCAGTTGGGCACTCACAGGGACACCGATCGAAAACCGTCCGGAAGAACTTGGAGCACTCTACGAGTTCCTGGAAGTCGTTCCTCCCAACGCCACACCAGATTTGCGACAACTGCAGTATCTGGCCAAGCAGTTTATTCTTCGCCGGACAAAAAACCTGGTGATGAAGGACATGCCTCCGCGGCTGGACCGGGACGAATATCTCGAACTGCTGCCAGCCCAAAAATACGCCTACGAAAAAGCTGAGAAAGAAGGGATCATCCACCTCAACGATCTGGGAGACTCAATCTCGGTCCAGCACGTGTTCGAACTCGTCCTGCGTCTCAAGCAGATCACCAATTTCGATCCGCTGACTGGTGAAAGTGCAAAGCTGGACCGGTTGGAAGCGGATATGGAAGAAATCGCGGCCAGCGGCGGCAAAGCGATCTTGTTCAGCCAGTGGACCAAGGTGCTGGACTGGCTCGCCAAGCCGATGGCCAAGTATGGTGCCCTGCTGTACCACGGCGGTGTTCCCACCAAGCAACGCGAACCGATCCTGAAGCAATTCAAGGAAGATCCCAATTCGCACATCATCCTGATGAGTTATGGAACGGGGGCGGTCGGCTTGAACCTGCAGTTTGCCGGCTACGTCTTTCTGTTCGACCGCTGGTGGAATCCCGCCATTGAAGATCAGGCGATCAACCGGGCTCATCGCATTGGCTGCAAAAGCCAGGTGATCGTGACTCGCTTCATTTCCAAAGACACGATCGAAGAGCGGATCGACAAAGTGCTGACTGAAAAGCGCGAGTTGTTCGCCCGAATTCTTGGTGAAGGGGACGACTGCAACGCCTCCCTCAGTCTGAACGCGTCTGAAATCTTCGGCCTGTTCGATCTGAAGGCCCGCAGTAACAAAGGGACCAAGAGCATTGGCCCGAAGTAGATTCGTCGTGATCCTCACGAACGATTGTACTCAAGCAAACCGTACTACGGGTTTCGTACGACGCGAAATCCGCTGAAGTACTTTTCCTCCTGAGGGACGTGAAAGGCTCGTGCGGCCGATCGACAGTTTGAACCGGGAAGCATTCCGGAACCTCCGCGAAGGACACGGTGAATTCCCAGAGGCGGACCATGAGGGTCTTCTGTTCCTGATTCGGTGAAGTACTGCTTTTCGTACCAGTCTTCGCACCATTCTGCGACATTGCCATGCATGTCGAACAATCCCCAGTCGTTCGGAGGATAGGTTCCCGCCTTCGTCGTGCGTCCCACTTCTGGCCATTTCGGCGCAGCTCCATAGCCCGCGGCAACCATCGGGGCTCGCATATTGCCCGAAGTGATCAACTGTTCCAGGCCGAAGTGGAACGGCGTTCTGGTTCCGGCTCGGCATGCATACTCCCATTCGGCTTCCGTAGGCAGGCGATATCCGTTCCCTCCGTTGTTCGTCGTTGTCCATTTCTGCGGTGCATTTGCGGCATCTGTCACGGGGACTGGTTCAATCTTGTAATACGCGGGGAGACCATCCTTTTCGCTCAGTCGATTACAAAATCTGACAGCATCAAACCACGAGATGTTTTCCACAGGAAACTGGTCCGTGACCATCTTCAGAACCTTGTCCTTGGCACTTCCGCTAGTTGAAAACGCGCTCGGCCTGGACTGCATCACCTGGTTGTATTCAAACTGAGTCACTTCATGAATTCCGATGTAGAACGGCTTTGTGATTGTGACCGCATGTTGCGACTCGTCTGGCCGCCGCTCCAGTTCATTGAGGGGCGACCCCATTTGAAATGTACTGGGGGGAATCAGATTCATTCTGAGACCGATCGATTCACTCTGGTACCGTCCGGGAAAGATCACGCGATAGGCATCGCGCGCGGTTTCGAATACGCCATCACGACCTCGCAGATTGAATTCGATCACGTCACCCCGATCGGGAATCATTTCGATCCCTTCAGGGGTTCGATTGGGATTGGCAATTTTGACGAACAACCGCTGGCCATTCGTTACGTCAACGGGGGGCGGAGTAGCGACGCTGGTGACAAGCACCTCTGCCGCAATCAGAAATGATGGTGGGCTTTGAGGAGGCAATTTCTCGCTGGTGTAGACTCGTTCCACGCGCCCCGTCAGCGTGACCTGCTGTATCGGCTTTGGTTCAGAGTTGGTCTGTTGTGCGCAGGCTTCGACCGCTGTTACTGCGATCAGCAGACTGGCTATGATCCTGGGAACTTGCATATTTGTTATCTCCCGACACCGCATCCCGCCCCCTGTTGCTATAGAATACAGCATAGCGAGTGAAACCAGATCCACATCGGAAACTCAATCGTGCCGTGCGGTTTTTCGAGGAAACGCTGCCGACTTGGTCATGGCCCGCGTAGTCGTGGTTCTAGCGGGCATTTCATGATTGAGAATCTTCGCCTCTGCTGCTCCTGTCTGGTATCTCTTGTGATCGCCTTCGCGTTCTCGATGTTGCGATGCAATCATTCTGAAGCGGCCGATTCATCCCCGGCGATGATCCGATTTTCGACAGGTGAAGTCGCGTCGGGCGAGTTGCTGGATCCCACCGGTCCACAGGTGATGAATCTGCAGTCAACGGCATTTGCGAGCCCACTGCAGTTCCAGGTGCGTCAGATACAGCACATCCAGTTTCCAATGAGCCCCCCCATTACGGATTTCGTTGCAGACTATCGCTTCGAACTTAACGGCGGTGATGTTCTGCTGGGATCAGTCGTGGAGCTACACGAAGAGCACGCGGTACTCGACGTTGTGAATCTGGGAAGAATTCACGTCAACATGTCGGCGGTTCGTCGTATCCAGCCTTGGAAGAATCCCTCGGGACTCATCTTTCATGGGCCGGGACGACTGAAAGATTGGGAATCGGAAATCGGCTGGAGCGAAGACGGACAACACTTCCACTGCGTCGGTGATACAGGTCCGGGCAGTCCGGAAATGGATGTGGACCAGACGCGCCCACGTCGGCAGCGACAATCCGTGATCCGTCGCGATCTGGAACTTCCCACACGAGGAAGGATGGAGTTCATTATTTCCTGGCAGGATTCGACCGACTTTGAATTCCGAGTTGGTATAGGTAACGGATTTCCCTTGGCGAGATTCGAGATTTGGAACGACGTGAATAATGACGTTGCGGCGAGTTCCTTGAGTGACTGGCCGCTTGACCCGCAAGCCAAACGTGCTACCGGATCTCTGGTTTTGATGCGTGATGTGGAATGGGAGCGTGTTCAATCCAGTCGTGACTCTCTGTTTCTCAAGCCGATCACGTCGGGCCCAGGGCAGGTTCACCTGCAGATGTATTTTGATCAGGAACGTGAGACGACGCAGATCTACACGTCGAGTGGTCAACCGCTGGGCGAACTTACCGTGAAGTCGACAAAACCAGTCACCCGTCGCAAGGTGGAACTGGTCAGCCATACCGGTGGTATTCGACTCGAACGCATTGACGTCGGGCAGTGGAGCGGTGAAGTTCCCAAGACTGAGATTGACAACCGGGCTCGCCTGTTGATGACAGACGGTTTTCTCGTTTATGGCCGACTGGTCGGGTTCGATGTCACCCGGCGAGAATTCATTCTTACGAACGAAGACGGCGAAAAGCGAGTTCTCGAAACTTCTGTTCAGGACATCACCATCCCTCGGCGTCCCGTTTCGGAACGCGAACATTTTCAGGCAGCGATGGTTAGTGGAAACCGAATCAGCGGATCATTGGCAAGGATCGACGCGAGTTCAATCCATTTGAAGTCGAACGTGATCAGTGACGAGATCGTTCTGTCTCTGGCCTCGTTACGATCCTTATCTGCCTTCCGAAGTCTTCCATCTCAGGCAGATCAAAAACGACGACTTGGCTACCCTCGCGGGCGACTTGAAATTTCAGGCCATCTGCTGCTTGGACAATTGCTGGATACTGAATCGATTGAGGAAAAGAGGCTGATCTGGAAGCCGGATCTCAGTCAGACCGCAAGTGCAATTCACCCTTCCGTAGCGGGGCGCTTAGTTTATCGCGATCGGATGCAAGTCTCTCTCAAAGACACTTCCCCACAAGGACCTCTGGTGCAGAAGACCGGTCGCACCGATGCAACCGTGAATCCCATCGACGCCCCCATCCGACTAAGAAACCCCGTGGTGCATCTTGCTTCCGGAGATCAAATCCCTTGTTTTCAAGTGACATTGAACGAAGGTGGGGCGACGATTTCGTCGACGTACACAGATTCGACGCATGTCAAGTTGGGCGAAATTCGAGGAATTGACCTGGGGCGAGGAGTTCCTGCAACACCCAATGGGTTGAAGATCGATCGCTTTTTGGTTCTCCCCCGTTCTCAGCGCAACGATCCTCCGACGCACTTGATTCAATCGATGGATGGCGACCTGTTGCGTGGTCGTGTTGTCGCCATGGATCAGTCGACCATTCAGGTCGCGTTGCGTAACGACGTTCAACGAGTGCCGCGTGACACTGTGGCTCGTATCATTGCCCTCTCTGCAACCGATGCGGCCTTGGACGTCGTCCCCAATCCTGCAGAAGGAACTCCCGTGAGTGTTGTCCTGGCAGGGGGATCTCGTCTATCGTTTGCGGCCTCTCAAGTTGCGGGAATTTTCATTTCAGGGCGTAGCCCAATCCTGGGTGACTGCCGTGGCGACCTGCAGCAGGTGGATGAAATTCAATTTGGTCCCCAATCAGGCAGAGCCGCTGCCGACCAGTGGACCTTCAAGCCTGCGATCGATCCGCTTGGTGCTGATGAGGGACAAGTCGATCAGTTGATAGGCACCATCGCTTCAGACTTTTCACTGAATCGCCTTGATGGGGGACGACTGAAGCTGTCGGATTACAATGGCAAAATTGTCATTCTCGACTTTTGGGCGTCATGGTGTGCTCCTTGCCTGCAGATCATGCCACAACTCGATAAAGTTGCCCGAGAATTCGCTGACCAGGGTGTGGTACTGATGAGCATCAATTTGGGAGAACGCCCTGAACAGATTCAGGCTGTCATGAATCGACTGAAGCTGTCGACAACCGTCTTACTTGAACCTGACGGCCGAACCGCTGCACGATACGGTGCCACGAATATCCCGCTGACCGTGGTTGTTGGCCGCGATGGCAGGATCGCCAAAGTATTCGTCGGTTCTGGTGCCCGGTTCAGCGAGCAACTTCGCGACGCGTTGAACACCGTCATTGGCAAGCGTCCGCAGACCGAAAAGCCACAGGAATAATGATTCATCAGACTTTCTGGAGTGATTCGCTCCGCAAACATTCTGATAAGCGAGTGTTGCCTTTTGGAAACACTCTTTCGATTCGACAACGTCAGTCATCATCAATGAACACGATTTCACAATACGATCGAGTGTTCCGACCATACGGGTTGTGCCGACTGGAGCATTCAGTTTCTGATCGATTGTATCGACTGTATTGATTCTATGAAGCCGATTCAGACGACCGCACCGACTAAACAACCTTTCAGTCCTGCACCTGTTGCGATGAATCGGCGAGTGGCACTGATCGTGCGTGACGTGACGAATACCACGAATCAGCCTCGCGAACTGAAAGAAGTGGTAATCCGGCCAGGGAGTGAAGAGGGTTTGACGTCAATTCCTGTTCGTCTGGTAACTGAGGCAACGCACTGCAGGCACACTGCATAACGATGTCTTGGGGCTGGGAAGATTAAAACAGATTTTCTCCCAGTGTTCGTTTCAGGTTTCAACACAGTTCAAGCACATTTCAAACGAAAAAGGTCTCTCAAATGCTGAAGAATTTCTTGAATGACGAATCTGGTGTGATCATCTCCGCCGAACTCGTACTCGTTCTCACGATCGCCGTCATCGGTGTCATCGTCGGGCTGAGCAGTGTCGTTGTTGCTGTTAACGAAGAACTGCAGGACACCGCTCACGCAATCGGCGTTCTGAATCAATCATTCGGTTTCACCGGTTTCAGCGGTTGCAAGAAGGGTGGAAACCCCATCTCCTACACATTCGGTGCCGTCAACACCGATGGCGTCGATGATTGCGATTGCGCAACCTCGTGCGACATGATCGCCGCTGGTGCTCCAAACGGTAGCCTCGGTGGTTGATTGAATTCCGGTTTAACACCCGGATGAAGACTTGCTGATACAGGCAGGCGTCGAAACTTCCGGGTTTCGACGTCTGTTTTCTTTTCCCGCGCGAAAGGGTGATCAAATGCTGAAGACTTTCTGGAATGATAACTCCGGCCTGATCATTTCCACGGAACTCGTACTTATTCTTACGATTTGTGTCCTCAGCGCAATCGTCGGGTTGAGCAGCGTGGTTCTATCTGTCAACGAAGAACTGCTCGACAGCGCTCATGCGATTGGCGTTCTGAACCAGTCCTTTGGTTTCACCGGATTCGCTGGCTGCACCAAGGGTACAAACCCTATTTCTTACACGTTCGGTGCCGTCAACACGGATGGCATTGATGACTGCGACTGCAACACCTCGTGCGACATGATCGCTGCCGGGGCACCGAATGGCAGTGTTGGTGGTTGATTGGTCTCGGAACAAACCGAAATCACAACGCCCGGATATTTCGGGTATCGAAATCGGCGGATTTTGATGCCCCGTCTCTTCCCACTCCGATAGATCTGATTTCGTATCGTCGCGAATGACGATGAGCGCTGCCGATCTAACGTGACATCAATGCTTGATGGAATCGACAACCAACTGGTGGACGTCGTCACGCGGGATTTCCGATGCATCTCCATTCGCCATCCAAGCGTCAGCGTTGTACGGGACGCCGACAGCTGAGCGATTCGCTTCGCAAACATTCTGACAAGCACGCGTTGCCTTTTCGAAACACTCCTTCGATTCGACAACGTGAGTCACCATCAATGAACACGATTTCACAAAAAGATCGAATGTTCCGACCATAGGGGTTGTGTCGTTTGGAGCAGCCGGATTGATATCGATTGTATCGACTGTATTGATTCTATGAAGCCGATTTGGACGGCTGCACCGACTGAACAGCCTATCAGTCCTGCACCTGTTGCGATGAATTGGTGTGTGGCACTGATCGTGCGGACTGTGACGAATACCACGGATCAGCCTCGCGAACTGACGAAGTGGTGATCCGGCCAGGGAGTGAAGAGGGTTTGACGTCGAATTCCTGTTCGTCTGGTAACTGAGGCGTCGCACGGCAGCCACACTGCATAACGATGTCTTGGGGCTGGGAAGATTAAAACAGATTTTCTCCCAGTGTCAGTTTCATGTTTCAACACAGTTCAAGCACATTTCAAACGAAAAAGGTCTCTCAAATGCTGAAGAATTTCTTGAATGACGAATCCGGTGTGATCATCTCCGCCGAACTCGTTCTCGTTCTCACGATCTGCGTCCTCGGCGTCATCGTCGGGCTGAGCAGCGTCGTTGTTGCTGTCAACGAAGAACTCCTGGACACCGCACACGCAATCGGCGTTCTGAATCAGTCGTTCGGATACACCGGATTCCGCGGTTGCGTCAAGGGTGGAAACCCCATCTCCTACACCTTCGGTGCCGTCAACACCGATGGCGTCGATGATTGTGATTGCAACACCTCGTGCGACATGATCGCTGCTGGTGCTCCAAACGGTAGCCTCGGTGGTTGATTGAATTCCGGTTTAACACCCGGATGACAACTGGCTGATACAGGCAGGCGTCGAAACTTCCGGGTTTCGATGCCTGTTTTCTTTTCTCGTGACTAAGGGCCTGAAAATGCTGAAGAATTTCTGGAATGAGGAAGCTGGTCTAATCGTCTCCACTGAATTCGTACTCGTTCTTACGATTTGTATCCTCGGCACAATTGTCGGGTTGAGCAGCGTGGTTGTGGCTGTCAACGAAGAACTGCAGGACACCGCACACGCCATTGGCGTTCTGAACCAGTCCTTCGGTTTCACGGGATTCGCTGGCTGCACCAAGGGTGCAAACCCTATTTCTTACACCTTCGGTGCCGTCAACACTGATGGCATTGATGACTGCGACTGCAACACCTCGTGCGACATGA
>CAIWEX010000714.1 GCA_903911795.1 uncultured Schlesneria sp. | reverse complement strand
CCTGGCGTTCAATGATGGTCCGGGCGTTCTGCTGAAGTTTATCTTCATTCTTCTGGAGACGCAGCAGTTGAATGGCGTTGCTGATGGGAGCCAATGGGTTTCGCAGTTCGTGACCCAGCATTGCCAGAAACTCGTCCTTGCGGCGATCCAGATCCAGCAATGCCGCTTTGGATTTGATCAGTTCCTCATACTGTTTCTGTTGGCTCAAGTCAGTGACGAGCAGGCAGAACTTGTTTAGAGGCAATACGCTGAGTGCCAGTGAGGCCGGGAAGGTCGTTCCATCGACGCGATGCAGCCGGACCTCATTCTGGGCGGCGGCACCCGTGACGCTGGAAAACATCTCGGTCCAGATGGTCTGGTCGGCTGGTGCTATAAAACCGTCCAGGCTGCGTCCTGTCACTTGATCCAAAGGCAACTGGAGAAGATCCGCTAGGCCAGGATTGCAGTAGAGCAGGACTCCTTCTGAATTCAATAAGGCAACACCCTGCGGCATCGCTTCGATCAGTAATCGGTACGGTCTGTCAGCTCCTTCGAGAGTGTAAACACATTCGCCAGGCTGCGAACTCACAACGACCGCATCGACAATTCCGCTGCGAATGGCCTCAACGACCGCTTCAGATTCTTCGAGTCGTAATTGCAGCCGCTCGATTTCCGCACTCAGTTCTTCATTGGTTTTGAGTGTCGTCATCGTGATGACTCAGACGGTTCGAGAATGATGTTCAGGCCACGAAGAATCCGCTTTTCGTCCGTCATATCTCCGACGAACAGTCGCATGGGGGCTGGTGTCTGCTTGACCAGCGTGGGAATGACGACAATTTGAGCTTGCCTGGCCGCTTCTGGATGCAGGTACAGATCGATGACTGTTAAATCGTAGCGGCCCGACAAATATCGGTCGCAAATGGTCCGGATGCGATCGACCGCCAGGGTTGATCGAGGCGTCAATCCTGCAATATACAGCCGCAATGTATAGAATTCGCTGGCCCGGTCTGCTACGCGGGCTTCCATCGATTTCGATGAATACGGTTCGATGCTTCGTGACACGTCTTTCGTCATTCTCTCGTCTCATCATTTTGTGGAGGAACGAAGTTGCAGCCCGACGAGTGTTCGTTCGGTGTCGGAGAGATCACCGATAATTTTGCGGATCGGTTCAGGCAGCTTTCGTACCAGCGTTGGAATGGCGACGATCTGATCGTCCTGAGCCAGCCGAGGGTTTTCGATCAGATCGACCACTTCAATCTCGTACTCACCCGCGAGATGTTCCTCGCAAATGCGTTTGAGATTTTCAAAGGCCGTGACGGACTTCGGTGTCTTGCCTGCGATATACAGACGCAGTTGCCATAACTTCGGCTCCGCCTTCTGCACTGCGTGGCCGTTTCGATGGGGCTCCTTTTTCATTTACGGGCTTTCTTCGGAGTGACGATATGTCCGTTGGAATCTGACTTGCGGCTGCGTGCCATATCGTGCCGCCCCTGCTCCAACTTTTCCAAATAGGCCTGCTCGCAGGTGATGTCCCGTTCCATTTCCTCCTTGTCGGTTTGAAACTGCAGTTGAAGGACGGCAATTTGGGCCTCCAGCGCTTGCTGCCTTCGCTCCAGTTCCCCGCGTTTCCGTTCGATTTCCAGGCTTCGCTCGACCGCCGTCGCCTTTTCTTTCGCTTCCTGAGCCAACCGGGCGGAACCTGTCAGTACCCCTTCCGGTCCCAGGTAGACCTCGGTCAATTGAACGCCCTGGTCCGTCAGCAGAAATTCCCGGATCTGATTGCTGTGGGGCATGCCTCGTGATTTCAAAATGTACAGACCCCGGTTGCGTTCCCCGTTCAGTTCGATGTCTCGCAGCAGCAGCCAGGTATCGATCAGTGACGAGATTTCGACTTCCGACTGCTCGAGTACAGTTCCGGCATGGCTCAGATTTGTGAGGAGCGCCGTGATTTCACGTGACTTCAGGTAATCCACGAGCCGCATCATCATGGAACTTGCTTCCGGGGCAGTTCCCGACGAGACGAAGCTGGTAATTGGATCGACGATCACCAGTTGGGGCTGGAATGCTTCGACCTGCTTATGGATGCTTGCCAGATGCATTTCCAGGCCGTTCATGGTCGGTCGGGCGACTTGAAAGCGGAGTAATCCTTTTTTCACCCATGGTTCCAGATCCAGGCCGATGGAACGCATATTGCGGAGCAGTTGGGCTTCCGATTCTTCAAACGCGATATACAGACAACGTTCGCCCCGCTGACAGCAGGCATTGGCGGCATGACAGGCGAGGCTGGTTTTGCCGACACCGGCCGTGCCGGACAACAGGACGCTGCTTCCCCTGTAGACTCCCTGTCCGCCGAGCATCGCGTCCAGAGCGGGAACACCTGTGGAAATGCGTTCGGCAGATGCCTTGTGCTGCAATTGCAGCGACGTGATCGGAAAGACCGAGACGCCACCTTCGTCGATCAGGAATGGAAATTCGTTCGTGCCGTGCGATGAGCCACGATATTTGACGATCCTCAAGCGGCGAGTCGAGATCTGTCCTTCGACACGATGATCCAGTAGCAACACGCAATCGGAGACGTACTCTTCCAGTCCGTGCCGGGTGAGCGAGCCATTGCCCTTTTCGGCCGTGATGATCGCCGTCACACCTTTTTGCTTGAGCCAGCGGAACAATCGCCGCAACTCGGATCGCAGGATCGAATCATTCGACAGGCCACTGAACAGTGTTTCCAGCGTATCGAGGACGACGCGCTTGGCGCCGATCGAATCAATGGCATGGCCCAACCGAATAAACAACCCTTCCAGGTCGTATTCACCGGTCTCTTCAATCTCACTCCGTTCGACGTGGATATAGTCCACGGCCAGTTTCTTTTTCTCGATCAGGTCCTCAAGATCAAACCCGAGCGAACGAACATTTTGAGCCAATTCCTCGGCCGTTTCTTCAAATGCCAGAAAGACGCCCGGTTCATCGAAAAGTACAGCACCGCGAACGAGGAACTCGATACCGAGCAGGGTTTTGCCACAACCAGCACCCCCGCAGACGAGCGTCGGCCTCCCTTTCGGAAGCCCGCCCCCGGTGATTTCATCCAGTCCTTGAATTCCTGTGGTGCATTTGGGCAGGCTTACAGGGGCCGACTTCGGTTTCATTGCGGTCTTTGTCAAAAGGTGATCCTTCTTGATCAGCGGGCCCGTGAATAAAAAAAGCCGACGTGCCCGCACCCGAAAATGATGCGATCACGCCGGCCTATTTTCTGACAAGCTTCCCGGTTCGACCGGTTGGCCCTTCATTTAATCTTCCGATGGAATTCCAACGGCATCGTATGGCACGCAGCAGGAAATACCAATGGGGAACTTCACGATCCTAGGAATTGGTCAAAGATAGCGACGGCGTTGAAGCGATTGCTATCCGCAAGAACGTGGTGTCTCGAAAAACGTAATGGCGGCGGGTTGTCCAGACGCTGTTTCAGCGCCTGGGTTCACAAGAGGACCTTGGAGCAGGCAGACTGCAATTTTGCCTCTCGTAAACCCAGACGTCCAAGGCGTCGGGGCCGCCCCTCACGACCGCGATCACCGGGTGGCAGGAGTAAACTTTGATTTCAGGAGACGCAGCCCACCGCCACTCCGGCGCATGGCATGGTTCGTCGGATTTGGGGGCTTTTTAGTCGGATACGGAGAAGTGCAAAAATAGCATTCGGTCGTTTCCGGCGATAACGATGTCATCGGAATCGCACGCGTAAAAGCCTTTAGTCGTCAATTCGATTGTATACGCCGAACGAATGGGTACCAACGTTTCGATTGCATCGAGTACTGGGTTCAGCAATTGTGCATAGAGTTCAGGGTGCGAAAGGGAAAAGTTTTGTCTGGCATCTTGGAGACGATCTCGCGCAACTTCGTCATTGAGGTAACAAAGCAGCCAGCGAATCAAAATCTTGGACATGAATTCACGAGAGTATCCGGTCTCTTTAACGGAAATCTCTAGGGCGTTTTCTGACGCAAACTGTTTTGCAACTGCGGATTCGACATCGGAATTGCCGTCGACACATTCAACTCGGAAGGTAAATCCATTGTCGCACTTAGCGTTAACCCATTCAAAAGCGCGGAAAAATCCTGATAGGTCGGCGATCACAAGCTCTTCCTGATGATTCATGGATTCTCCCGCACCGACGAACGACCCAACTCAGCAGCGGCGGTGCACCCGTGAACTGTGGTCAGGATAAACGAATCATGCCCCGCCGTCTGCTGCAGCGATTGGTTCGGCCCGGCGACCGGACCACCGGCCGAAGACAGTATGCCCCGGTCGGCTCGCCTGTCACCCGCCGCCGAACGGTTCGGCACCTTGGCCAACAGGTAACCGGCGACGGGTCTGAATTATGTTGTGGACGGTGCCCACCAGGATCGCCCAAGCGACGATCGTGGTCACCGCCCCGCCTTTGCTCGTCAGCCGGGAATTGACGCCATCGGGGAAGGCTCCGTGTTCGATCAATATGCCTACCAGAAACGGTGCGATACAGACGACAATGACCAAGCAGAGACGGTACCATATGGGGATGACCGGTTTCACTCGCAATAAACTCCAAGGTTACCGAACTTGCATTTCTCACAGCAGAATGCATCGAGGATACTTTGCAGCCAAAAGATATCAAGTCTTTTTCGGCCTTGGAGTTGATGTTGTTTTCGCGGCGCGAATTGACCAAGTAATTCTTGCGAGGCAGTGGTGATGTTGGACTTTGATGGTCGTGAGCTGGTCCACCCTGCGCTGATGTTGGGTGCCACGGTCTTGGAGTCCTCGACAAGGCCGTGCGGATTTCAAACGACGATTCGGAATTTTGCATGAACAGCCAGAGATTCCAGAGTGTCGAAGTGGAATCGATCGCGAAATTACATGTACCTAAAACACTCCAAAACACGGCCTTGTCGAGGACTCCAAGACCGTGGCACCCAATTTCACTCTCCCTCTTTTGGACCGCGCACCCGCTGATGCCATTCGAACGATCATACCTCAATTCGACTACAACTCGGCCAAACGATATCCGAGCACATCTGCGATACGCCTGGTGATTGCCGAAGCGACTTCCTGATGCATCTGATTTGCATATCCGATGATGACGTCTTCTCCTGGCACCAGATTGAAACTGATGCACCGATCATCGTCGAATTCATCGTCCGCAACTGTGAAAAACGCTGCACTCTCTCGCAAGCCTTCAAGTCGCTGGACCACCATGTCGATCTCTTCGGCTTGTGGTGGCGGAATCTTCCGTCGTGCGAAGCCTGCCTTGATCTTCAGAAAAGTTGCGATCATGTCTCCGATGTGATCGCTTCCCGCCTCTTTATCAGCTTGAACGAATGGAAACGCTTCCCGAAGGGAATTGACCAGATCGCAAAGGCTTCGTGTCGAACCTTCGGGCGGTGTCAGTCGGTGTCCCATGGCTTGCCATCTGTGTCGAAAGCATAGTGGTTTGAAATCCCCTGATCCACGATCCCGTTTCCGAACGATTCGAGTCGATCACGAACGCCTGAGTGGTTCACCAGTAGTCGCAACAGGGATTCTGCGCGAGGAGTTTTTCGATGACTCCATGAAAGCCGTTTCATCAAAAGGAGATACGGCTTTCGCGTCAATGGGGACCGGGAATTTTCCTGACAACGTCGAAAAGGAGTTTGGCGAGTTCCTTGAATCTCACGTCCAGCATGTTAGTCTCGGGTGCTTTTTGCGCGAATTGGCCCCGTTGGAGCAACGGCTGCTGATTCGTCCTGCCTCCGATAACCCAGCTCCGCCGCAAGGACTGCCGCCGTGCCTCGTCGCGACGACCTCCACAAGATCCTGATTATTGGTTCCGGTCCGATTGTCATCGGCCAGGCTTGTGAATTTGATTACTCCGGGACCCAAGCCTGCAAAGCCCTTCGTGAAGAGGGCTATGAGGTGGTACTGGTCAATTCCAATCCGGCCACGATTATGACCGATCCCCAGATGGCGGATCGAACTTACATCGAGCCGATCACTTGGGAATACGTGGCCAAAATCATCGAGGTCGAACGACCCGATGCCGTTCTACCGACGCTCGGCGGCCAGACCGCTTTGAATATCGGCATGGACCTCGCCCGCCACGGCGTCCTCGAAAAATTCAACGTCGAAATGATCGGTGCCAAGGCGAGCGTCATCGCCAAGGCCGAAGAACGCGATTCGTTCAAACAGGCGATGATCAAGATCGGCCTGGAAGTCTGCAAGAGTCATATCGTTCACAACATGGACGAAGCTCGGGTCGCCCTGGAACAAATCGGCCTCCCCATGATCATCCGCGCCAGCTTCACCCTGGGTGGGGTGGGCGGCGGAATTGCTTATAACCGTGACGAATTCGAAGAAAAGGTCCGTAAGGGACTGGAACTTTCCCCGGTCCATGAAGTACTGCTCGAAGAGAGCATCATCGGCTGGAAAGAATTCGAGATGGAAGTGATGCGTGACAAGGCGGATAACGTCGTCATCATCTGCGCCATCGAAAACTTCGATCCGATGGGGGTTCACACCGGAGATTCGATCACCGTTGCGCCAGCTCAAACGCTGACCGACAAGGAATACCAGCGGATGCGCGATGCGACCATCGCCTGCATGCGCGAAATCGGTGTCGAAACCGGGGGATCGAACGTCCAGTTCGCGATTAATCCTCGCAATGGTCGTATGGTCGTGGTCGAAATGAATCCACGCGTCAGCCGGTCCAGTGCGCTGGCCTCCAAAGCGACCGGTTTTCCGATTGCCAAGATTGCGGCCAAGCTGGCGGTGGGCTACACGCTGGATGAAATCCCCAACGACATTACTCGCGAAACATTGGCCTGTTTTGAGCCGACGATTGATTATGTCGTCACCAAGATTCCTCGCTGGACCTTCGAAAAATTCCCCGAAGCGGATTCGGAATTGACCGTCCAGATGAAGTCCGTTGGCGAAACAATGGCCATCGGGCGAACCTTCAAGGAATCGCTGCAGAAGGCGTTGCGCGGCCTGGAAATCGGCCATTTCGGCTTGGGAGCCGGGAAGAAAGATCTGTTCGGAACGTCTCAACAGCCGACCATCGACGAAATCGAAAGCAAGCTGTCGCGGCCCAACGAAAACCGGATCTTCTACATCCGTTATGCCCTGAAGGCGGGGATGTCGATTGAGCAGATCTACGAACTGACCAACATCGATCCGTGGTTCCTGAATCAGTTGAAACAACTGATCGAACTCGAAAACGAAATTCGTCAGATCGGTCGCTTGGAAGACGCTCCTGCCGAACTGGTTCGTCGTGCCAAGCGAAACGGCTATTCCGATCGCCAATTGGCGTTCTGGTGGGATTCGACCGAAATCGACGTACGCAGCTATCGAAAATCGCTGGGAATCGTCGCGACGTTCAAACAAGTCGATACGTGTGCTGCGGAGTTTGAAGCCCACACGCCGTATTACTACTCGACCTACGAATCCGAAGACGAAACCCCTGCCAAGGGAAGCAAGAAGCGGATCATCATCCTCGGCGGCGGTCCAAACCGGATCGGCCAGGGGATTGAATTCGATTACTGCTGCTGTCAGGCGTCGTTTGCTCTGCGGGAACTGGGGATCGAAAGCATCATGGTCAATTCGAATCCCGAAACGGTTTCGACCGACTACGACACTTCTGATCTGCTGTTCTTCGAACCACTGACCACCGAAGACGTGCTGAATATCTGTGACCGGATGCAGCCGGATGGAGTCATCGTGCAGTTCGGCGGGCAGACGCCGCTGAACCTGGCGCGAGGCCTCGAAGCTGCGGGAGTCAACATCATCGGGACCAGTCCCGACATGATCGATGCGGCTGAAGACCGCAAGCGATTCCAGGAAATCCTGGAACGGCTGGGACTGCGACAGCCACCGAACGGCACGGCGACCGACGCCCATGGTGCTCGACTGATCGCCAACGAAATCGGTTATCCAGTGCTTGTTCGCCCCAGCTATGTGCTCGGCGGGCGAGCGATGGAAATCTGCTACGACGATGCGATGATCACTCGCTACATGACCGAAGCTGTCAACGCGTCACCTGATCGGCCGATCCTGGTCGACAAGTTCCTGGAAGACGCTGTTGAAGTCGATGTCGATGCCGTGTCCGATGGCGAGATCACGCTGGTCGGCGGAGTCATGGAGCATATCGAAGAAGCGGGCGTTCACTCGGGTGACTCGGCCTGCGTTCTTCCTCCTTACAATCTGCCCGATTCGGTCGTTCAAGAGATCAAGCAGGCGACCTATGCACTGGCCAAGGCCTTGCAGGTACGCGGACTGATGAATATTCAGTTTGCGGTGAAGCAGACCGATGGTGATCACCTGGTCTACATCCTGGAAGTCAACCCGCGAGCCAGTCGGACATCGCCGTTCGTTTCGAAGGCGACAAATGTTCCGTTGCCAAAAATCGCTGCGAAGATCATGGCCGGGGTCACACTGACAGAACAGGGGATTACCCACGAAGTCGTTCCGTCCTACACTTCCGTGAAGGAAAGCGTCTTCCCGTTCAACCGGTTTGTCGGTGTCGACATCATTCTCGGCCCCGAAATGAAATCGACCGGCGAAGTGATGGGGATTTCCGATAACTTCCCGATTGCCTTCGCCAAGAGCCAGATTGCTGCCGGGACCAAGCTTCCACAGACCGGAACGGTCTTCGTCAGCCTGGCTGGACGACACAAGCAGGCGATTGTTCCACAGATCCGCCAACTGCAGGAGATGGGATTCCATATCCTGTGCACTAGCGGAACGGCACGCGTCTTCCGGGAATGCGGGTTGGAAGTGGAAACCGTCAAGAAGCTGCAGGAAGGTCGTCCGAACCTGCTCGAATACATGGCGAACAAGCAGATCGCGTTCATCTTCAATACGCCCAATGGCAAGGGAGCCCGAACAGACGAAGGTCGCATTCGTGCGGCTGCTGTCATGAACGGTGTCTCGTGCGTGACCACCCTGCCCGGCTGCATCGCGGTCGTGCAGGCTCTGCAGGGGTTGAGAAAGCATCCGATTCCGGAAGTTCGCGCACTTCAGGACTGGATTGCTCAGGACGCGGTTGTGACCAAGCCATAGGAACCTTCATCGCTCTGCGTGAAGCCAGCCGTTTGCCGTTTGAGTTCTGACGCTGTTAACCCGCCGGAATGAAATTCCGGTAGGAGGTTCTTCGGCGGGGCACTTGGATCGCAATGTCTCTTCAATCTCATGAAAGTCAGACTTTGGCAGAACGATGGGGGGCAGAACGATGAAGAATCATGATTCAGATATCTTCTATAGTCCTGCCCCCCATCGTTCTGCCCTTCTGAATTTGAATTGAAGTACGGCACGGATGCGTTCCTCCCCAACGTATGCACACCAAAGTGCGGGGAAACTACTTTGCAAATCACAATTTGCTCGGCACGACGCGAGCAATCTCATTCAAGAAGAGTCGCCGAAGTGCGTCGTATCCCCGGTCATTGGGGTCTTCGAGATTGTCCCAATACCAATACGTCGGGTCAGTCTTTCTGTAGGCGTGATGCCAGAAATGAGTGCAGTGGATGCCATGCCCGAGGAATTCGCCTCGCATGTCAATCAATGTCACGTCGTCGTGTCGGTCGGCGAAGTTGGACAGGACCTTGTTGTAGGCCTGCAAGACCTGCACTCCGTCTGCCCACGCAGGTAGACCTGCGTAGATAATGTCGCCGTCGCCATCGGTCGGGTCGTAGATATTGGCAATGAAGATCTGGCAACCGCCAGGGAAAGTCTCACGTACCCGGGTGGCGATCTGTTCCAGACGGCTGTCAAAGTTCTTGACCCATTCGTCGATCTGATCCAGCCTGGCACCGTACATCGCACCTTCTCGAGCGGGTGTACGGCCATAGTTGTGAATCACATCGTTTCCGCCGGTCGTCATCACCACAATTCCAAACGTCTGATTATCCCGAGGGACCAGCTTGGGAAGCTGGTAATCAATACATTCAATTGACGTCGTTCCCGAGATGGCCAGATTCTGGAGTTCAAGATTCGGCAGGACACTGGAAAGCGACAAGTCCTGCATCTCAGGGAACTCATTCGCCGGGTTTCGGGCCAGTCGCTGAAAATACGAAAGGCCACCGGTCGTTGCTCCGAGGCCCTGAGTCACACTGTCACCCAATCCGAGCAACACGACTTTCCGATCACTCCATGTCTTGGCGAATGGTTCTCGCGAGACAGACGGCCCGGCCGGTCCAGAACCAACAGGACGGGCAAATCGAAAATGAGTCCATAACGCAACCAGCAGCAGAAACACGGCACCGAGCGAAACCAGTAGGATCAATCGGCGGCGCGATGAAGTGCGGGGTATAGGTGTCGATTCCATGGAATTGTCACTCAGTTGAGTACGATCCTTCCACGGCACGCAGAAGGTGATGGACTACCACTTTGTCGCGGCAGCACGTTCCAGTGTGAACACTGTTGTGCCGTTACGGAACACCGTCACTGTGCCTGTGGATTGACTGACCGTGATCGCCATTGCCAGCGTATGAGCAGTGATTGCAGCGGCTGTCTGATGACGGGCACCCAGCCCATGGGGCAATCCCGGTGGGGCCGACTTTGGCATCAGGTACGTTCCGGCACTCAAGACGGTTCCGTCACCCTGGATGACAAACGCCCCGTCAATCAGTGCGTATTCTTTCATCGTCTCGGCCAGGCTGGGGTCGAGAGCGTTACGGAGATTCTTCGAATAGCCGTGAAACGGGTTCAGGACCAGTTGCTGAGCGTGTCGCAGTACGTTTCGTGCATCGCCGACGACGAACATCGTTCCGACCGGATGGGCTTCACGCCCCTCGGCTGCAATTTCGACCGCCAGCGACAGGATTCGCAGCATTACAGCGGGGCGCACCACATCAACGCCGCGACGATTCTTTTCGGAAAGCATCGCGCGGAAATGGGATTCGGGCTTCGTGATCGAAATGCTGTCCAGACGGCGACCGTCGGCGCCTGTCACGCAAACAACGCTATGTTTTTCATTCAGCAGGCCCTGCGATGCCGCAAGGAGCAATCCCAGGTTCGAGCGATCCAGTCGTGACAGCGTGGCGTGCAATCCGTCAAATACGTGAGTGTCTTCGCGTTCGATTTCGAAGTCTTCGCTGTGTTCGGTCGTGACCAGCAGCAGGCGCCCTTTCCAGTTTGCCAGCAGTTCCCACGGAACCCCTTCCAGGCGATCGACTGCCAGCAGCAATGCCTGGGCTCCGACGGCTTCGACCAGTTGCATCGCCTGTTTGACGAGCATCTGCGTCAGGCGGGGAATACTGGGGGCTCGCTGGCGACGTTGATCGGGTTGCAGACCGGCCTTCGCCAGCAGCAATACGTCGATCGCTCGCGTGTCTTTGGCATCGATCAACTGCTCGCGAAACTCGGGCTGTTTCAGAAGTTCTGCCAGTGCGGCCAGAACTTCGACGTGGGTCTGCTGAAGTTTGCGTCCAATCACCAGCAGGACGATCAACTGGACCTTTTGTCCGGTCGGGACACCATAGTCGACCCCTTGTCGACTGCGTCCCATGACGACTCGAAAATCGCCATCCCAGTCGATGAAGGCATGCGGCAACGCAAAATCGCTGGAAACCAGGGTCTGAGCGGCGGCTTCGCGTTCTTCGATGGCGGTCAGAACGACGTCAGAGGCGATCCCTTCGTCTTCCCAATTGGCAGCCTGGACCAACGACCGTATCGCCGCCGGCCGTGATTTGGCCGTCATTTCCACGATACGAATCGCACTGACCAGTTCGCCAAGATCCAATTGGTCGCCTCCGCTCACATCGAAGGTTAGTGATCCCAGAATGAGTACACGCCACGTGAATCCCTTATATTACAAGGCGCACCGTCATCGCAACCAACCAGCTGGGAATTGGGACGATTCTAAGGGAGAACGATCTCGGTGGGGCGAATTTCGTTCGCTAAGAACTGATGAATCTCTCCGTTGAAGGCGTAGCGAATCAGAAACCACTTCGGGGAAACCGAATATTGAATGGTCTTCGTGGCATCCCCCATCGAGCAGTTCAACTGATCGTCGCGAACGAGTGACTGCAGATGTTCTGTGATGTCGAACATCCTCGGCTGTCCGTTTTGAAGTTCCCCATAAATCCCCTGGCCGCAATACGCCTGTAAGACTTTGATCCCTTTTTCTGGAACTTCGGGAATTGCTCGCCCGTCGAGATAGATAAATGATCCTTCGTCGTAGATGTGATCAAACGTCCTGCCGTCGCGTAGGAATCTGATCCTGAAGTGTTTCGACTTTGAAGGGACGGGATCGATCGGCACCGTCGTTCCATTCGCAACGACAGCCAGGATGCCTGAAGCCGACGCAGCCCGAATGCGGTCCGTTAAATCGACCCACGTTCCACGTGTTCCGTATTGAGCCTCAAGCACGACCAGCGGTGAGTCGGCTGGTCTTGCCTGCTGGCGGTCTTTCTGCAGGTTGACGACGGCTGGAATGTCTGTCCCGAGTACGACGGTGTCTTCCAAGTGAAAAAAACTTGTCCACGTCGATCCTTGCGTACTCCAGCGAATCAGCAGAAACGCAGCATCGGAACGCGGTTGCACGACGTCTCGGACAGCGACTTTCAGTTGATTGTCCTTGATCTTTGAGGTGATCTGGTCGGTGACGTCCTGCCAGGG
>CAIWEX010000713.1 GCA_903911795.1 uncultured Schlesneria sp. | reverse complement strand
GGCTTTCTTTACTGCGCGACGCCGCGAGCAATGCGGCATCGGCGGAGCCATCCAGTGCGATCCATGTGACGTACCCGGTCTGCCGAGTGATCGCCGCCTTACCCTTTGTCGTGAGTCCTTCGACACGATTACGCGACTTCTTCAGATCGGCTGCCGATTGTTCTGACAACAGGTGACCCAGCGTTGCCAGGCTAGCGGTCTGATCCTGTTTGTCTCGGTCTTCGATCAACTGCAACAGCATCGAGACAACGTCGGTTTTTCTGAGGGCCGACAATCCATTCAATGCTTCTCGCAATGGATTGGCAGCGACATTGGGTCGGCTGAGGATCGCTTCGTAAACCGCTTCCGTCCGTTCCAACTTAAGCAGGTCGTCGACACTGGCATTTCGCAGTGCATAAATCTGTGCCGCCTTGGAAAGGGGACGTTTGGCATTCACCGCTTCCTGGACCAGCCTGTCGACCTCGATCTTGCCGCGAGCGTAATTTAAAACGGTATCCAGTTCGGGATCGGTCGGACGGGTCGAGACTTCGAAGATCGCTTCAGCAGCCGGCATCCCTTCAAAGCTGACGGCCGACTTGACCGCTTCGGCCCGGACCAAAGCCGATTCGTCACGAGCCCCGGCGAGCAGGATCTGATCCCAGTCGGAAACCTTCGTTCCCCAGTGGCCAAGTGTTCGGATCGCTGCCGCACGAACGCGACCATCGGCAGCTTTGAAGACCTTTTTCAACAGATCGCCATTGGGAACTCGATGTTCTTCAAAGACCCACAGGGCTTCCAGCAAGGCTTGAGCAGCATCGGGCTTCGCGGGATCGAGGCTGGCGGTCCATGTGTTCAGGCTTTTCACGACCTCTGTGGAATCACGACCACTCAATTCCAGACGAGCCCGATAGCGAGTCCCGTTTTCCTTGGCGAAGAACGCGGGAAGGATTTCTGCGATTGGCTTCCCCTTCATCGCCACAGGTTTCACGAGCGGTCGGTCCTTAGCGGTGACTCGGTAAATTCGACCGTGCTCATGATCGCGGTTGGGGTCACGCATGTTGTGTTGCATGTGACCGATGATCGCGTTGCTCCAGTCCGAGACATACAGCGCGCCGTCACCACCGACTTCCACGTCCGTCGGACGGAAGTTGGGATCGCTGGAGACCAGCACCGGCTCGATTTCTACGGCGGTGATGTCCGCTCCGTTGTACTTCACTTCATGCTGAAGGACGCCCAGGAATCCAATGCAATTACAAATCAAGAAATTTCCCTGGTTCTTATCCGGGAACTGGCTGCTGGAAAGAATTCCGGTCGCAGCAACGGGGCGTACTCGAGTCTTAAACCAGTTCTTGTTGCCGACCCCTTTCCCAATGTTGACGTAGCCGCCTGAACCACCCGTGCCGTCATTGGCAAACTGATAACCCCACTGGTCAAACACATCGCCGTGAGGGTTCGGGCCGATCGGGTAATGGAATTCCACTTCAAATGTGCGGGGGTTGAACCGATGCACACCACTCTGTTCCGAGCGAGCGGTGCGGGTCGGGGTTTCTGTCGTCGAGACGTTGAAGATTCCGCGAGACCAGTAGAGCCAGCCGTCGGGACCAATCAACATCGCGTTGGCCGAGTGATGTGAATCCGCACTGCACAGGCCTTGCAGCATGCGAATTTTCACGTCGGCCTTGCCGTCTCCATCGGAATCCTTCAGGAACCAGATTTCAGGAAGGGCAGCGACCAGCATGCCACCACCCCAGAATTCGAAACCGGTGACGCTGTTCAGTTCATCCGCGAAAATGACACATTTGTCGGCCACGCCGTCGCCATTGTCGTCAGGAAAACAAAGGATCCGATCCTTGCGAGGTTCTGTCGGATTCCAGTGCGGATAGGACGGCCAGACAGATGCGTACAGACGTCCATCAGTGTCGACCGCCATCTGGACGGGGTTCACCAGTTCCGGGAACATCTCTTCCGATGCAAACAGGTTGACCTGCATCCCTTCGGCAATCTTCATCTTGGAAATGGCGTCTTTGCCACCCAGGTAGACGTGCTTGCCACCGGGAAGCTGGCCAGGAATGTTGGTCTTCACAGCCAGTTGTTCCGGAAGGTTATTGTCTTCGACCTTGGCTTCGGAACCACGGGCGACAGCCCAGACTCGCTTATCGCGATTGACCGTCATCACGTCCAGAATTTCCATTTCGCGCATCATGACGTCGGCATTGGACTGACCGAACCATGCCAGTTTCGATCGTCCACCGAAGACGTTGTAACCATCAATGACGCGATAGCGGCTGAACCAGTGATAGTTCTTGTCGAGAACTGCCTGGCGGATTTTTTCGAGTTCCGCTTCGGGAAGTGCTTGCTTTTCAATGCCGAACAATTCTTTCGCAATCACGTTCGCAACAGCCCGGTCACCGTGATCCAGCAAGTGAATGCCGTTAACGGTCAGTGGCTTCTCGGCCGCGGCATACAACTTCTTAGTGGCTGAGAAGAGATCGACAAACGCCACCTTTTTGGAGCGGCAGATTTCTTCCATTGCTTGAGTGTACTTGGCGAGCTTTTCGTTATTGGCCGTGCCGTCAGGCAAGTGCGGGCTGCGCAGGTTTTCGTGAGCGATTGGTGAGAAGAAGACGAGGCGGGGTGCGGCTTCACCGTCGTACTTCTGAGCCAGCATCCCATCAATGGTTTCTGCCAGATCCTTCTGGAACTGGGGCAGAGCGGCATCTCCCTTCAGGGCTTCGTTGTAACCAAAGAAGCAGAAGATGACGCTGCTTTTGGTCTTGGCCAGCCATTGATCAGGCGACCCAAAATTCTCTTCGCGAGGTCGCAGTTTCAGTTCGTCGCCCGAGAATCCAAGATTGCGAACGGTCAGTTCCAGTTCGGGATAAGCCGCATGCAGATACGTTTCCAGCCAGGCGGCATGCTGCATGCGGTCTGCCAGAGTATTGCCGATATAACTGATCCGGTCCCCCTTGCGCAGCTTCAATTGCGGTTCGGCGGCAACCGAGACCGAGACCATCAAAGCCAGCAGGCCAAAGGCATAAGTCGCTGATTTCGAAATCATCACAGATGCGATCCATTGAAAAGTTCAGGCTCAGTCAAAAGCACACATTCAAATTGCGAGAGTTTTCGAAGCATGGATGACACGTCCGGGTCACGAAGAACAACAAAAACCCTCGCGCCAAGAGTATGTTCCGAAGAACAGGCAATGCCAACAGTGGTGACTTATTTTCCAGATCGTCAAATTTGCAGGTGATTCCGGGGGATACTGGAACCCAGTGCACGATTAGATGGTACTCTGACGGTATACACTCCAGGTTCTGCCCTTGCGGATTTGGTCCGTCTCGTGCATAAAATCCGTACCCTCCCAACGGAGCTGGATGGGCAGTTCCTTCAAGGATGCAATTTATGAGGCGATGGTTGTCTTCGGGCTTGGTGTTGATGGGGGCATTCCTGATGTCCACCGTCGCTCAAGCTGACGAAACGCCTGCCGAGGATGCATCCCCCATCGGGTCGCTCGTCATTATTGGCGGGTCCGAGCGATTTGATCATCGCGAATACTGGGAACAGATCGTGGAACTCGCGGGCGGCCCCGGTTGCCGGATCGCTGTATTTCCAACGGCTAGCGGAGACCCCGTCAAAAAGGGGGGCTGGGTAATCTCGGCTCTCAATAAAGCAGGGGCTGATGCGTTCCTGGTTCCCGTTGCCTGGCGAAAAATCCCTGTGTCGCCTCAGGATGCGGTGGCCGACCCGGAACTGGTCGAACAGGTACGCGAGGCCACTGGGGTGTTTCTCATTGGTGGCGAACAAGATCTGATCGTCAAAGCCCTTTATACGCCGGAAGGCCAGAACACCCCGATGCTGGATGCCGTCTGGGATGTCTACCGCAAGGGGGGCGTCATTGCCGGAACGAGTGCCGGGGCAGCGGTGATGAGTCGCATCATGTATCGCGATGCGGAATCAGTTCTGGACACCCTGTTGTATGGCGTCCGCTTTGGCAAAGAAATTGACAGGGGACTCGGGTTTATTGACGGAGAATGGTTTGTCGATCAGCACCTGCTTGTTCGTGGCCGGTTTGCCAGGACTCTGGTGGCAATGCACGATCAAGGGTTCAAATTCGGGCTGGGTGTTGATGAAAACTCTGCGGTCATCGTTCGCAATGGAAAAGACGTTCAGGTGATCGGATACAAGGGCGCACTGGTCCTGGATCTCTCGAAAGCGGAACACGATCCGAAGCTGGGTAAGTTCAATTTGAAGAACGTCCGGCTGACCTATCTTGATCGTGGTGACCGGTACGACCTCAAGACTCGGAAGGTCACGCCTGCGGACGAAAAACTCGAAGACGAAATCCTCGATCCCAAGTCACCGGATTACCAGCCTCACCTGACTCGACCGCTCTTCTGCAACGACATTCTCAGCAATACCACAGTCGTCGATCTGATGGGTAAGATGATGGAAAGTACCCACGGCCTGGCGATCGGGTTGGCATTTGATGGCCTCGAAGCCAGAAAGCACGCTGTCGACGGATTCGAATTCAAGTTCACTCGGGATCTGGAGAGTTTCGCCTGATACACCGAAGCCTATGGCGGCGACGACTTCACGATTCTGAACATTCGCCTCGACATCCGCCCGATCCGTATCACCGGACCGCTGTACGATGCCGAGGCGAGTCCAAAGTAGTGCCCGCCTGTCAACGCATTAGCACTTGCTAAAGCGCCGGCACGGCAACGTTCAGTTTCCCGGCGAGTTCTACGAGTGCCTTCCAGTTCCCCTCGTCGAGCGGAATTCCCTTGGCCTGGCGGTCTGACATCGTACGACGTTCAGGATCACCGGGCAGGAAGACTTCTTTCACACCGTCGATCGTCGGGACGCCTCGCACATACGTTTCCAGCTTGCCAACTTCACCGAGCAAGTGTGTCGACCCACCGAAGAATTCGGGGTTGATGACCCAGAACACACAGCAGTTCCCCATCGGAGGAGGTGGGCTCGGGAACGGGCATTGACCGCCAGAAAGACCGCCCGCGAGCATGTCGATCATGTACGCTAGCCCAAATCCCTTATACGCCTGATCACCACCCAGTGGCAGAATTGTCCCGGGGGGATCGCCGTAAAGCTGATTGGGATCCGTTGTCGGTTTCCCCTCGGGATCAAGCACCCAACCGGCGGGAATTGGCTGACCAGCGATTTTCTTAACGCGTACTTTCCCTTCGGCGGTGGCACTCGTCCCGATGTCGAAGATAAATGGGCCGTTAGCCCCACCTGGCATCCCCAGGCAGATCGGGTTCGTGCCCAGGCGAGGCCGTTTTCCTCCGACCGGAGCGACACGCTGTCCCGAACCATGAGTGTTTGCGACGATCATTGAGGTAAATCCGCGAGCGGCAGCCATTTCGGCATATTCACCAAGTCGTCCGATATGAGCAGCCCGGCGAAGCG
>CAIWEX010000712.1 GCA_903911795.1 uncultured Schlesneria sp. | reverse complement strand
GTGCGCCCCGCCACCCAAACTCTGCTGCGGCCTCGAAAACCTACTCCTCAACCTCCTCCGCGGAGTCGACTCATCAGTGTTGGTTTAAGAGTCAAAAGACCAAGTCGATTCTCGTCAATTGATACTCAAGCAGCCCACGGCTAAAATCGCGGTGGCGCCTCAGCAGAATTTTACGCCGTTTCGTTCACATGCGGTTTCGACCGAAGGTCTTTTGTTCCACGGGCTCTGCCTGTTGGAAGAATGGACCCTCAGTCGGACCGAACGAGTACCGGAGTGATTTCTGGGAGCGTCGACAGTTCGATAAGTCATCGTCGGATGCTTGTCACTACCAACTTCGAGACCTCCAGATCACAGGCAACCGACCCATGTCGTTCTTCCCAGAAATCGGCAAGATCCAGTACGAAGGACCTACCAGCAAGAACCCACTGGCGTTCAAGCACTACAATCCCGATGAGATTGTGGAAAACCAACGCCTGAAAGATTTGATGCGGTTCACGGTCTGCTATTGGCATACGTTCCGCGGGACAGGAAGCGACCCGTTCGGATCAGCCACTTTGCAGCGTCCCTGGGATGATGGTTCAGATTCTGTTGTCAATGCCGTTAAGCGAGTCGACGCAGCGTTTGAGTTCATCGAAAAGCTGGGTTGTCCCTACTACGCGTTTCATGATCGCGATGTGGCTCCCGAAGGGAACACACTGGCACAGACGAACAAGAATCTGGACGAAGTCGTGAAGGCACTGAAAGCCGCGCAGCAGCGAACAGGGATCAAGCTGTTGTGGGGGACTGCCAACATGTTCTCACACCCACGCTTCATGCATGGGGCGGCGACAACGTGTAACGCCGATGTGTTTGCATTCGCCAGCGCCCAAGTGAAGAAGGCCCTGGAAGTCACCTTGGAACTCGGTGGCGAAAACTACGTCTTCTGGGGTGGCCGCGAAGGTTATCACAACCTCTACAACACGGACATGAAGCGTGAGTTGGATCACTTGGCCAGGTTCATGCATATGGCTGTCGACTATGCCAAGAAGATCGGCTTCAAGGGACAGTTCCTGTTCGAACCCAAGCCAAAAGAACCAACGAAGCATCAGTACGACTTCGACGCAGCAGCATGCCTGAACTTCTGTCGCGCCAATGGCTTGATGGACCACGTCAAACTGAACATTGAAACCAACCATGCCACACTGGCCGGGCACACGATGATGCACGAGCTGGAATATGCTCGTATTCAGGGTGCTCTGGGAAGCATTGATGCCAACACGGGCGACCTGTTGCTCGGCTGGGATACGGATCAGTTCCCAACCGATATCTATTTGACCACGCAATGCATGCTGGTCATTCTTGAACAAGGTGGCCTGACCCCCGGTGGAGTCAATTTTGACGCCAAGGTGCGACGAGAAAGCTTTGAGCCTGTTGACCTGTTCCATGCTCACATCGGTGCCATGGACGCGTTTGCCCGCGGTGCCAAAATCGCGGCTGCGATCCGCAAGGATGGTGTGCTGAAAGACTTCGTCAAGAACCGTTATCGCAGCTTCGACAGCGGAATTGGTGCCGAAATCGAAAACGGAACGGCCAACTTCGAAACGCTGGAAAAGTATGTGCTGTCCAAGGAGACGCTGAACCCGAACGAATCGGGGCGTCAGGAGTACCTCGAAAACATCATCAACCAGTACCTGTAACGACCGGGAAGATGCGAGCGAGGTCCCCTTGGAACAGGACCAGAAACCTCAAACGGAGTAATCAGGTTAATGTCCAGCAGCTTCAGCGGCGGTGAGTTTACCGATGCAGAAACGATGCGTGGCCGTACGTGGCCCTGTTTGCGTCAGTTTTGCGTCTTCCTGGAAAACCGCGTCGGTCGTCTGAACGACTTGATGCGGCATGTCGAATCGATCGACACCCGAGTCCTGGCCATGAGCATCGTCGACTCCGTCGACTTTGCCATGGTTCGCTTGATGTTCAACAACTCGGATCGCGCTCGTGAAAAGCTCGAACTCTCGGCCTTTCTGTTCAGTGAAAGCGACGTCGTTGGCGTGGAACTCCCTGAAGGGGACCAGCCGTTTCACGATGTCTGTACGACGCTGATGAAAGCCGAAGTCAACATCCACCACGCTTATCCATTGCTGTATCGCCACCGCGGCCGGGCAGCGGTAGCCATCTATGTGGATGACGTCGACACAGCCCTCAACGTCCTGCACGCAGCCAAGCACCGCGTCATCACCGAAACAGATCTTCAGGACGACGACGAGTTTATGTGACCGCCAGGCATGGCCTGTTGGACCTTGCCGTCGAAGTTCAAAGATTCATCGCGATGTTTAGGTAGCAACAGGATCTGGAAGCAGTCGTCCCGACTTGCGCAATTTGTGATTTCACAGCAACGGTTCGTGAGCATCCAGTGTCCATGCTGATGGATGCTGAGTGAAGCCGAGTTGCGGGTAATAATCGACGGCTGCTGGAGCTGCCAGCAGGACCAGCTTTGTGGCCGGTCCCAGTTCAGCACGCGTCCGTTGGATTAATTCCCTGCCGATTCCCTGGCGCTGGTACGTCTCACGCACTGCCAGATCGGACATGTACGCGACGAAGCTGAAATCGGTCAAGCTGCGGGCGATTCCGACGAGGAGCGGGCCATCCCATGCAGTGACCGTCAGATTCCCGTGCTGAATCATGTTGGCAATCACAGCTCGATCATGAATCGGACGGCGGACCCCCAATGAAGTCGCCTTCAGCAACTCCACGACGTCATCCAGATTCAGATCGTTACCGAGGCGATACGTGATCTCTGACATGACCGGGATCCTTGATGGAATCAGTTACAATGACGTTGTCGTATCAGAATTTTTCATCGTCGTCGATGTGGTCCGGCTGAGCCGCATCGATCAACTGTCGCCCCGCCTCGATCGATCGTTCGGACGGAGCCCGCGGGTCTTCGATTGCTTCCAGTTCCCAGCAGCAATGGAGGGCATAGATGTCGTCGGGCGACATTTCGGGGCTGGTATCATCCATCAGCGAAAATGTGATACTTCCCGTCATTCCGATCCCGTGGGTCTCTGAATCGTCATCATCCGTCGAATGGTACCTGTACTTGAAGAGCCACAGCGGTCGCCAGTCATTGGTCGGGGGCCACAGCATTTCACGCGTGTCGTACAATTCAATCTCGTCCGGTGCCTGCCCGAATTCCTGGGGATGTGCCAGCCAATCGCACATTTCGGCCATCGCAATGAAATCTGGATCGTTCGCCTCATCCGGGATCGCGTCTGATCGCTTGAGTTCCTGCAGATAGGTCCGCGCGGTGATGGCCAGATTGGGATCAAGACACAGGCGTGCCAGGAATTTGACGCCGGAATCGCTTCCCAGGTACGCCGTGGCCCAGGCCGCTTCCATTTGAACCCCGATATCGGGATGGTCCATGGCCAACGCCATCAATTCTGATCGCGGTGGATCATTGATAAACGGCAACGCGGCCGCTGATGCATGGGCGTAAGTGAACTCGTCCTCATCACCACTCGTCAGCCAGCCCCGCAGCTTTTCAATTCCGGAGACAGTATTGAAGGGGTGGCTGGAAATGATTTCGTCGCGACAGAGACGATTGACCCAATCGAGCAGCGCCACACTGACAAATCCATCGGGCAGCGGGTTACTTAATCGCTTCACCAGATCCCGAATGGCCGGGTCGGTGTCACTCAGTTGCTCGAAAATGACGGACCACAGGAATCCATCCTGCAGAGCCATGCTGTACGCCGCATTGACGATTCGCTCAAGTCCCTCTTCTGTTCCGTAGCGAGCGAAAATCTTCAGCGCGAACAGGAGATCGTTTTCGCATTCGCCGGGATCAATCAGCCTCGCATCATAGGCTTCAATGAGCAGTGGAATTCCATTCAATGCCAGATACCGAAAGGCCTCGGCCGATGTGACGGATTGAAACAGTCGTGTCAGCTCAGGAAACGCAGAAACGGCCTCATCCGAGTCGAGCGGCCGCTGGACGAATTCAGACATTGCCTCCGTCAAGGCCTCGGCGTCGGCACGGGAATCGATTTCGTAATCCCCAAGTTCCGCCAACTCTTCGTACAGATCCCCTTCAGGTGCCAGTCCACGTGTGAGTGCGGCTTGAAGGAGGTTTCGTTTGGTCATGAGGCCAGTTCCTGAAGCGTTCTGAAACCCCGGATCGAGTCAAACTCGTCGGGGTCGATGTGAGTACTAATCTCAGATTCTAACATTCGCAGATTCGGCACGAAACCAGCTTTCAGCAGTCAGCTTTCAGCGGTCAGCAATTGCGATTTCTGCTATCGTTCTGCGCCAAACAAATAGCGGGCGATCGCCGCGGGTCTCCCGAACCCGCCGAAAGGTCGACCGAAGGTCTCCTTCCCGCAATGCATGGCGTTCTTCAACGTTTGGCTGGAATGACCGGAGGCGTATCTGCAAAGTTTGCGGGATTGCCATTGAAGGGCGCCAGCGGAACTGCCGATTGCGAAGAGAGTGGAAATACACCCGAGAAACTCTTCAATATCTCTGCGGCTTCGGTGTCGCTGAGTGGTTTCAGTTCCAGGTCACGAAACAGGAATTGCGTGCCCCACGATCCCACCCACAGATGAGTGCGGTCTTCTTCCGTATAATTCCATGGATTGAAGTCGGGAATCGCAGCCAACCGTCGGGGATCGCCATGCCAGCGTCCAACAATTTTGTCTCCGCAAGTGACGACAATAGTGTCGGGCAAGACGTAACAGCGAACCAGGACACTTTGATCCTTAGGCAGCAACGCAGCAGCGTACTTGCGATTGGTAGGGTTCATACTGGCGATGTAGCGCATGCCGTCGAGTGAGTCGACTCCGGCCTCGCGCCCGTTCATTCCGTCGATCCCGAATCCAGCGGCATATTGGCCGACTCGCAAGCCGAAATACAAATCATCGTCACCCTGCTTACGCTCGACCTGAGCAGAGAACACATATTGCGTGGGGGGCGATACCGGAATCCGCAACCGGCATCCCGGAGTCGTGGGGCAGGTCAGACCTTCTTTATCCAGTTTCCATACCCCACGGCGAACATCGCGGTCCAGGTCGAGAATCGGCAGCAGTTTTCCATCGGCACTCAGCTTCGCCGCTGAACGCTCGGTTGGCGTCCCAAGGAGTTCCAAGTCGAGTTTCTCGAAGCGAAACCCCTGCTGATAACTTGCCAGTGATAGCCAACGGCCTGGTGTGACGATCTCGGAGGGGACGGAACATCGCTTTGAATTTCCGTTCCAATCCAGAATTGGGGCGTCGTTGATGCGCAACTGCAACCTGTGATTCTGAACTGTCAGGACGACGTCGCAGGGAGTTCCGGCAGTGAGCACTGGACCGACACGATGCGTGAAGGGGTTCTGGTCAATGTCGACACCGTCCAGATACAGTCCGGTCATCTTCGACGCCCGGCCATCGATGACGATAGCGGCTCTCGACGACTCAAACGGGAATCCGAGGAACATGGCCTCGTCGTTGGATTTCCCTCCTTCAACCCGGGTCACTCGCATGGAGAGCTTGAAATCACCGGGGACGTCACAGGGGATCACGAGCTTGGACGCGGGATCATCGCCCATACATCGCAAAGCATTTCCGTCGCGTTGCCAGGTCCCCCAGAACGCATCGCGTTGATGATCAATCACCGACAACAGATCGATCGATTTCCCCGCAGGGACCGGCGGATGGATCGAGTAATTCAGCGGCCCCACCGGTGGGCCGAGTTTCAGGTCGCGAATCTTGCAGTGGTGCGATGCTTCCAGAACGAGCCGTCGCGCGTCTTTGAGTTGCGCATCGCCAGCCGTTGCCAGCCGACGGACGTCGCCGCGCCAATCAATGATGGTCCGATTGTCAACATCGACACGGACGCCCCCTTTGGTGACGGTCATCGCCAGTTTTGCGGGAACTCCCGCTTTCAGAATCGGTCCGCGAATGCGAGTGTTATTGAACCACCATCGCTGACCATCCACCATATCCAAACCCGTATCGCCATCAGCGGCAACAAACCGAAAATTCGTCTGATCGGCCACCAGGCCCACCACAAATGCGAAGATTCCTCGAACCTCGGAATTCATCTCAACAGTCGCGGAAAGCGTGTATTCCTCGGGGACCACTGTCGGCAGATAGAGTTTTCCATTCTTTTCCGGGCTGTACAGAGTGTTCTTCTGGATCGACCAGATCCCCTGCTGCATATCTGTGTCCAAGTCCACGAGGGGCAGGATGTCGATTTCTCGATCGAGTCGGGCGGGCCGAACCACTGGGGGTTCGGGCTTGATCGGTACCAGAGTGATCGATTCGAAGACGTACTTCGCATCGGCCGTCTCCAGGAATGGTGATTCTCGACTGGGCATGACCGCATTTTGATAAAGATCCAGTCGCTCTGGATTGCCAAACACATCCACGATCGGCTTGCCATCGAACGAGACGTGGACATGCCGCGGGTGAATCGTGAGGACGATGGTGGCGGCAGACTGATCTTGAAAGAGTTTTCCGGGTCGCGTCGTACAGTTACTGTTGGGCTCGCGACCGTCCAGATAAAGTCCGCTTTGAGTCGATGACCATCCATCCAAGGCCAACATCCCCTGTCGGCCCCCCATCATGAAACCGATCTTCAGTGTGTCGATCCCTTCCATGCGCCGGACTGTCAATTTGAGTTGATAGTCATCCGGCAGTCGGGTCGGTAAGTACAGTCGACTGTGGCGATCTCCGATCAGCGCGGTCTTGGTCTGGTCCCACTTGCCGGCGTTCACATCGCGATTCAAATCCACCAGTTTGAGCAGATCAATCGGTTCGCCGATCGGATCGGTGACGAGAGCCGTGGGAACCCAGGCGTATGGATGGGAGGGACTCGGGTCCACCTTGGCGGTGGAATCTGGTGTCGCCGGGACTTGATCGGGCGTAACGGGTTTTCCGGATGATGCGGGCTTCGGTTCGGTCGATTTTTCGACGAGACGATCACGGCGGCCGCTCATGAGAAATATCACGAGTATTAAACAAACCACGGCCCCGATGCCACCTGCGATCAGCAGTTGCGACGACGGCCCCTGCAGCTTCGATTTGGCGGTTGACTTTTTTCGCGGACTGCGGACCGAAGGGAGATCTGCATCCGTAAATGGTAAGTCTGCGAATGTCGATTCCACGGTAGGTACAGAAGCCGCCTCGGCCTGACGCAGCTTCTTATCGTAAGCAGCCTTGGTCGTCGGCTTGAGCAGGCATAATCGAGCCGCTGCCAACTCATTCAGAATCCGCGCGGCATCCCCTGCATGCTCTCCCGACTGGTATTGCCGGACAAAGTTCATCAGCCGATCGGCGGCTCCTTCGATGACGTCCAGATCGTCCTCGAAGAGATCGACCCCCAGCAATCGATAATGATTTGGCGGCTGGTCCTTGGGCTGAATTCCCAGCCATTTGCGATATGGATCGAACATCGATTCTCACTCTGAAATGGAACCATTATCGGCCAACATTCTGTTGTTACTCGTCATCTTTTTACCGCGCATCAACACTCGCGCTGTGTGCGGTCAGGCCTTCCACAGCCGCCAGGCGACGGATGTCGTCTGCCGCCTCGGCCGAGGCCATCATATCGTTGTCGGTCGGTCGAAAACTCGCCAAACGACCATACACTCTACATGTCCGGGCTGCCGAACTTCAAAGCCAGCCGTTTCATTCCTGCGCAGAAAGCGGCTTTCCGTAGCGGGATGATCCAGCAAACCCGCTGTTTCCTTCGCTCAATCCCTCGCAGGAACGAGCTCATGACAATGTCCCAACCGGCAAGAAACTTTGGGACGATAAGAATCAGAAGACTCCGCGCGGTCGGCTCGTCTACGTCAGCTTGAAATCAATCACAAGCGGCAAATGATCCGAGGCATCGCGGGCCATTCGCGCGCGGACAATGTGTGCTCGTGTGATTTCAATCGGGCCACGGACGAAGGCTTTGTCGAGAGACCAGACAGGCAGCCAGGCTGGGAACGATCGAAATCGTGACGGAGGTGATGTGGCCTGCCTGTATCCATGGACTTCGAACGGCCCGGTGGCGAGTTTGTTACGCCAGTCATTGAAGTCCCCGACGATCAATGACGGAAATCGCGCGGCTTCGCGAAACAGGTGGTGTTCCAGCACATGACGCGTCTGCCAGTCTCGCTCGCGTTCCGCCAACCCCAGGTGCCAGTGCGTCAAGTGGAGCAGTCCAGAAGGGGTTTCGATCACCGCCATCTGAGCACCACGTGGTTTTTTCTGATGCCGGGTGATCGAAATCTGATGGTGAGACTGAAACGGCCACCGCGACATTACTAGATTGCCGTATCCGCCATCCCGTACTTTGACATTGAATTGAAACAAGTGGGATGTGGACTGAAACCATTCCGTCAACAACACGGGCTGATTGTCAAACCGGCTGCGGCGGACGTTTCGATCGACTTCTTGCAAGCAAACGATATCCGGAGCTTCAGCCTCGATCACCTGTTTGATCCGCTCCAGGCGATAGAGTCGATCCCGGCCTCCAATCCCCTTGTGGATATTGTAAGTCAACAAACGCACCGGCAACTCCGCGAAGGACAATGTGACAACGGCATGTCATTTCTCCCGACAGTCCATGTTTACCACGCTTCCGGTTCTATTGGGAGTCGGACTTCTCAAATCGTCCGACCGGAAAGCCTTCTTTGTACGAGACGACAAATTCTCCGTTGGTGGTTCGATAGCGAATATCCTCACGACGTTCGAAGTCGCTGGGGCCTGTTCGGAGCAGTGCTGCGGCACCTCCCGGTTCCAGATACTTACCGGCTACCTCGAAGACAATCCGGGTGCGGTTTCCCAGGGAATGGCCTGTCGAAGTAAACGTTGTTCCGTCGACTCGATCACGTGCGATGAAATGCGGTTCAACATCGAGTTTGGCCTGCCGCAGGTTTTCCACCAGTTCGACCGCATGCGGGTACGAGGTCACCGCGTCTTCAACTCCATGAACAACCAGAATCCGACAGGTAGAGACCAGTCGCTTCATTTCGGCGAGATGGCTCGGGTGCCCAACGAATCGAAGTTCCTGTTCGTCGCGTGACAAGTAATTCGGGCTGGCAGAATCGCGACTCCAGCGGGCGTTCAATCCACCATTGCCGGGGAGATTGAACGCGATCTCGTCGCTCAACTTCTTCATGCCGCACATGTCGATGACACATGCGAATGTGCGAGGTGCCAGTTTGTTCGCCATCAACGTCACATTGCCACCCCCGGACCCGCCAGTGCAGTAATAGCGAGTGTCGGCAAATGGTCGCTGCAAGTCTTTCAATTGGGCTGTGACCCAGTACAGGGCTCGCAGTGCGTCCAAGGCCTGCAGATAGCCGAAGTCGTACGGTTCGGGACCCTCGATCGAATCTTTCGGACCGCTTTGCAAGTAGTTCACGCAGAGCGCAACGACATTCAATCGCTTAGCCAGTTCTGTCGGGCTGGCCGTCCCTACGCAGTCCGTACCACCCCAGTTGTGCAAGGTGAGCATGACACCCGTCTGCGGCGTAATACTGGCCAGATTACCCGCCGGGTAGTGAACCAGTACGCGAACCGTCCTGGGGCCGGGTCGCAGAGGCCACTCCTGTGCAGGAATTTCTACCGCCCCGTTTTGCTCAGGGAGTTTGGGCCATGCCTGCGCGAAGGTCGATTGTGTCCAGTTCAAAAACAGAAGTGCCACATACGGTGCAAAGGAGAGAGCCAGCCGATTTTGAGACCGACACATAGCGCGTTGGGGGAATGAACCGGCTGTCACATCGAATTGATCACTGTGGGTCATCGGCATTCCTCAGAGATTACAGGCGTTCCAGGCTCCATGAAATCGCATTTCAGGATCGTATCGAAACATGCGGGTCCGGGCGAGATCCAGGCCAATCGGGCTTTTCAAAGTAGGGTGGACTTCTGGGTAACGTTCAGGACCAGCTCGCTTCAAGCGCCGGCCCACCATCAGGAAACATCGAGAATTGATTGTGCATGGGAGTTTGAATCAGGTCAGCTTAACCCCTCCTGTTTTCACCCTGCGTCCCTGCGCCTTTGCGTCTCTGCGTTAAATTC
>CAIWEX010000711.1 GCA_903911795.1 uncultured Schlesneria sp. | reverse complement strand
GACGTTCGACATCCCTCGTACGATCGAGTTTTCTGGCAAGTTGATTAACCGCACCCAACAGTTGCTCGCGGGCATCAATTCCACTGGCCGACAATCCGTCCATCAATTGCAGATCGGGAATCTGAATCCCCTTGTCGGGGTCATAGTCAAGACGAAAAGGATCATGCAAGGTCCCTAGCCCGGCCCCTCCTTCCCCACGGATGGCCCGCTTCCCCTGGTGAAGATGGCCTCCCAGTGTCAGGAATCGTGGCATGGCGGGCGAGAATCCCAGGACCTTCGAGACGATCGACCCGTGTGCTGGCTTCAAGGTACCGGGCAACACCAGTCCACCCAGGCTGGCGGCACCAGCGATATCTCCTGTCAGTCCGATGGTCCCTGCAATCCCATGATCATTCGAGGCCGCTTTCATGGAGCGGATGATCGTATACATTTCCGCTCGACGCGCTGTCTGCGGAAGCAGTTCGCAGATGTCGAGTCCAGGGACTGTTGTGGCAATCGGACGATACGGCCCGCGATACTGAACGGGCGCATCTGGCTTCATGTCGAATGAATCGAGATGACTGGGACCACCCCACAACCAAAGCAGAATGACAGACTTCGCAGGAGTTCTGACCGCTGTTTCAGTCCGCTCGTTCGCTTCAAGACGAAGGAGATCAGCGAGATTGATACCCGCAGCCGTCAAGGCCCCGGCACGCAGCAACGCCCGTCGAGTCCATGTTCGACAACTGCGAGTCGATATCTGACCAATCCCCAGCATACGTTCTGCCCCCAGCCGATGTTGAACATATCTTGCGGTAGCAAGTCGGCAGACGCAACAGGGAACCGATTGCCAGACCGCGGGGACTGGATTTTTGAAAAGATCACTCGCACCAGGCGATTCTGTATCTTGTCATCGATTGTCAGCGTTACCCGCAGGCGGAATTCACCCGCGGGTAGACAACCTCCACGAATACCTCAACTTTTGTCGCCGGACCTACTTTTCAAACGTTTCCGGTGCCAGCAGCTTTGTCATTTCGGCCGACTTCATGTTCTCGGGAGTCGCCACGAATTCCCCGGTTCCAACCCGCTTTTCCACCGATTTTCCGCGAATCTTGCTGACCATGGCGATCACGGACTGGTAGCCCATGGTGACCGGATCCTGCAGCACGATCCCGTGGCAGGCTCCGGATTCCATCGCTCGAATCAGCGATTCACTCGGATCGAAAGCAATAAACTTCACTTTACCGAGCAGCTCGGTTTCCTTCAGGGCCCCCAGTACACCGATCGCGTTGGGTTCACACACTGCAAAGATTCCGTTGACTTCGTCTTTGTATTTGTTGAGGACTTCGGTCGCCTTGGTCAGCGATTCTTCCTGCTTCGTGCCGGCATATTGATCTGACGACAGAACTTTGATGTCAGGGAACTCTTTGGCGAGAACTTCCAGGAAACCATCTTCTCGTTGTTCCGTGCTTTCACTCCCCGCGTTGTACCGCAGGACGATCACGCCCCCTTTGCCGCCGAGGGCCTTTGCCATTTCACGAGCCGCCAGTTCGCCACCCTTGCGATTATCGGTGGCAACATAACTGGTGATCTTGGATTCGTTCTGCAGCCCGCTGTCGAAGATCACAACAGGAATTCCGGCATCAACCGCTTCATGGACAGGCCCGACAAGTGCTTGCTTGTCGAGTGGCGCGACACAGATTCCATCGACCTTCTTGGTCACAAAGTCCTGGACGACACTGATCTGGCCATCGCGGTCGTCTTCCAGCAAGGGGCCTTTCCAGAGGATTTCGACATCCCCCAGTTCTTTAGCCGCTTTCTCAGCGCCTGCATGAACGGATTTCCAGAAGACGTGCGTCGTTCCCTTGGGAATCACTGCGATCTGAAGCTTCTTCCCACCGCTCCCTTTGCTGCTGGTACCTTTGGTGTCAGCGGGTTTGTTCGTTCCACAGCCAGCAGCCACCAGAGCGAGGCAAACGAGAAGTCCAAGCGAGCGTCTCATGAATTCAAACTCCACAATCAGTGTCAGAACATCAGTACGAGGAACCGCATGGTAACAATCCGCCGGTAGCCGCAGGAAGTGATTCTGAGGTCTTCGACAGGTCAATCGCTGACGGAATCGCATTCCTGGTTCAAGCACTGCAGGCGTACGACGGGAAAGTCAGTCCCTGATCCGGTGACGTAAGTGCTTTTCGAGGAATTCAAACGTCCCCTTCCCGTTGATTTCGTGAAGTCCATCGAAGACCTCGATCTCTGTCCGATCACCAATGCGTAGCGCGTCATAGAGTCGGCGGACCTTGGCGTATTCGTAGGCAACCCATTCATCGGGAGCCACGCCATCACCGTGTCCTCGTTCAACCATGAACGGCCGTGGGGCCAGCAACGCCACCATCTCACCATAGTTGTACGTTGATCCCATGTCGAAGTACGGCATCTCCCACTCAACAGTGAACATGAACGTATACTTAGCATCGGTCGCAGCAATCTTCCGGGCCCAGTCGTTGAAATCGGCCGAGCAGATCGAAAGACAATACCGATCCAGCAGCGGGGGAATCCGCACGGCAGTTTCGCCGCCGTAGCTGAGTCCGTAGAACGCCATTCGGTCGGGATCGACCTGAGGGAGTGATGCGAGCCAGTTCAGGATCTGTTCGTGCTGCGCCAGGATGAACGAGAACAGTGATCCCTTGACCGAGTTGGCTTTGCGGCTGAGAAACCGATACTTGTCTTCGCCACGATAAGGGTTGTGAGGAGCGAACACGATGAACCCGCGATCTGCCAGCTTTGCTGCGTAGTCGTGATACGCCTTCTCGTCCCCTTCGATGACATGCTTGGGAATCCCGTTGCGGCCATGTTGACAGACTACTACCGGTCGTCGTTCGCCCTCTTTCAAGTCTTTGGGAAGCAGTAACACTCCCCAGGCGAAGACATCGGGGAAGACATCCAGCATGACCTCGTAACCGACCCATCGCTCACGATCATAGATCTTGCGGGTGCGCGGGTTGAACGGAAGCAACCGGTCATCGAAACTTCCCAGGACTTCGTCTCGAAAGTAATTGCGATATTTTTTGGTACTCTCCGTGAATGCTTCGATCGAGTGACCTTGAGACAGGTTCGTGACAGGAAAGTACTTGTCTCGGGTGTGATCGGATTCGCGAACCAGTCGCTGGACGAATCGTTCGAGTTCCAGCACTTGACGACGTTGACGCTCTGCGGCGTCGGGTCGGAAATCCGATGGGCGACTGGGCGAAACGAGTGAGGGTGATGCCGGGGCGTTGATTCCCAGTGATTTCAGGAACTGGCTGGCAGCCGCACCTGACAGGGGTTCAGCCAGGTGTGTGGGCTTCTCGGAATTTGAGATCAGCGTTCGTTCCTGGAACCCGCCCGGAACAAGCTGGTCGATCCGGCGAAACTCATCGTTGACGACTTTCCATTCGGGCGTGGTGATCCGGCCAGCCGCAGCACCTCCACGACGACCGGGGGAAACCGCCGGAGGCCCATCAACCTGAGGTGCCGCAGAGTACTCCACAATCAGCGGCCGCGGTGCCACCATGGCTCCCAGTTCCGCATCGCCGAATTCACGAGTCAGCGACCAGACATGTCGATAGATCGGCTCTTCCCACGGTCGCGTCCGCGCGTCGAAGTACCCGCTCACCAAACAGCTTTTTAACCGCGAGTCCACAGCGGCCGAATAAAGGGCCAGCAGTCCCCCTTCGCCGTAACCTGCCACCGCCACTTTTGCCTGCTGACCATGCCGTGCTTCGATCCAGTCGGTCGCGGCAAGTACCTTTTGAACTTCGAAGCCGATGATGTGCCGCCCCATGTGGTACGCCTGACGCCAGATCCATTCCCGATGTGGTTGATTCGTGAATGCGACCTTTTCGTTCCCCGACCAGCGATCTGTCCGATCGATCAGCACGGGGATCAAAACCTGAACGCGTGCTCCGACCAGATCCCAGACGAATCGCTGATTCGGATTCAGCACAAGATCTTCCGGGGTCTGGCTGGCGTCAGGCAGCAGAATCGTATGAGCTACGGGTGCCTGCAGAGGTTCGATCAACAGTCCCTCGGCGGTCACCCCATCCAGGACACTCCATCGAACACGAAAGACTCGCCCCTGGGGGCGCTCGGCAATCATCGCTGGCTTGTCGTCTTCAGCAATCCGTTCCAGGTGTGGAGTAACTCGAGAATCCACGAGCCCGATGATCTTGCGAAGCTGCTGTCGATTTGCCGCAATCGATTTCTCGTAGGCATCAACCGACGATGTGTCACGTTTCCACAAGAGCTCGCGACGTTCGATTGCATTTGAGATCTTGTGATCGATGAAGCGATGCAGACCATCCATCATCTGGTCGGCGAGGTCACCTTCAACGGTCAGCGGCGTTGTCCCCGGCAAGTGCTGTGGCGAATCGGCCGAAAAGGCTGGCGACGCCCAGAACAGACAAAAGCCAATCAACACCAAACGTACCATGACGAGATCCTCGTATCGGGGAATCGAGACGTCGTGAATATACGTCTCCCGAGCGAGGAATCGCTACCGAACGTCAGTAGATGCTTCGTTCAATGGAAGGGGAGATCCATTGAAAAGTTTACCACCATCAGCTGGAACGCGCTAGCGTCCGGATCTGGACCATCGACGTAACTCATCGTCATTCGAAACCGAACGTATGCGGGTTCCGGCCGATGGGTGCATCGCAATCAAAGCCTGGTTTGGAAAATTATCACACAAAATGGGCTCGGCAGTGGGGATGGGCTTACGCCAGCAACTCCTTGATGACCCGACACGGTTCAACCCCCGTTAACCGCTGATCCAGTCCCAGAGATTTGTAGGTCAGGCGTTCATGGTCGAATCCCAG
>CAIWEX010000710.1 GCA_903911795.1 uncultured Schlesneria sp. | reverse complement strand
CGCCCGAAATTTCCGCACCGTGCGCCAGAATTACAGTTCGGGCACGCCGAGTGAAACCCGTCACTTCTACTACACCCCCGGCTGGCAGGTACTGGAAGAACGCCTTGGCACGACCCCGGACTCAGCCGCCCCCGACCGGCATTTCGTGTGGGGCCTGCGTTACATCGACGATCTGGTGCTGCGAGAGCGTGACACGGACCTCGACGGCCGACTGGATGAACGCCTCTACAGCCTGCAGGATGCCAACTGGAACGTGGTCGCGCTGATCAACCCCTCCGGAGCGGCAGAGGAACGGTATCAATACACCCCGTTCGGAACACCGATCATCCTGACAGGTTCGATGTCCGCCGTCCGGAGCAGTTCCGCCGTGGGGATGGAAGTGCTGTTTACCGGCCAGCGGTTTGAGGAACTGACAAAGCTGCATCTGTTCCGGATGCGTTGGTTTGATTCGCTGACAGGAAGGTTTATCGGCCGTGATCCGCTGGGGTATCCTGATGGCATGAATGCGTATGCCGGGTGGTTTGTGCCGAACACCGCAGATGCGTTTGGACTGGAATCCTATCTCCTCGGGCCAATCATCAACGGCGTGCAGTACCCATGGCAGCTACCTTGGTCACGGAGGCATTACGACAAGGTTCCACCGCCATACAGGGGGTTCCGCCGTGTGCCGAAGTACAACCCTGACGATGCCAAAACATTTGCGACGTTCAGTATGTCTGAGCTGATTGAAACGTACGGTCTTGGAACAGCCAAGCCGGAGTACAATCTCGGGCAAAGTGGGCAACTTTCCAGGGGATGTATCGGAAGCACCGCGTGGCAGTTGGGCGTGCCCCATCGGAAACCGTATTCTAGTATCGGCAAATTCGACGACTATTACAAAACAAGTGGGCCACCAAACGTCAATCTTTCACACTGTTATGCCACGATAGAAGAGGCGCAAACAGTTGAATCGCAGTGGAAGCAGTCAAGCACATGCAATCCAACGAAAACTGCGAAAAATGTATTCGGCGACGCGACTCGACCAAGACTCATTGTTCTGCAATTCCATGATAGGAACCGGGTACTGAATGTGCATCCCGACGGAAGGTATGACCTCGAAGCGAACGATATTTGGAAACTTCTCGCCGAAGCCAATGACTACGGAAATAGTGGGAATTTTGACTTCGCCGTCGAAATGGCGAATGGACAGTTCTTGCACGCAGACCACCATGGAGGAACTTTCTCGCTCGATAATCTGACTGCGATTTACAAACAATTTGATAAAACGCGCGCGGGGTCTTCAAACAACTACGATTTCAACGCGCAGTTCTTCTGTATCGCGTGTGATACGCCTTGGGAGGATGGGCACCCGAAAGCACCAATTGTTCCTAAATGAGATTTGTGTGTACGACCGAAGAAACGAAGATGTAAGCGTGCCTCGCTCAAAACGGAATGTACTGTGCGTAAGTGGATCCTTCGACTGTCGCTGTGCGTCGCAATTGCGATCGTGTTTAGTAGCGCGGCACAAGTGGTGATTGTGTGGATGCGTGAATGCGCTGTCGCAGAAGCAGTCAAGAAATGTGGCGGCATTGTTGTAACGCGCCCATTCGGACCGAATTGGATGCCACCGAGGACACTATCCATGTTGATGGTGTTCAACCGAGTGATTTCCGTGGACATGTCGCATCGCCAACCTGAATCATCTTTGTTGCGTTCGGTTGGATTGTTGACGAGACTGGACTCACTGGACGTTGCTGACACTTCAGTCGATGACGCACATGTGAAGCAGTGGTCTGGCCTTGTAAGGATGCGGTACTTGAATTTGAGCCGCACGAAAGTCACCGATGTTGCATTAAAGACAATGTCCACGATGCAGGACTTGACAGATCTTGATCTCAACGAAACGGCCGTTACAGATGCTGGGGTTAGAGCGATGTCGACGTTGACTCAATTGCGGGGCCTTGGACTTGAGTCAACCTTCATCACGGACGATTCTCTTCGTGAATTGCCGAATCGCAAACTTCTAACACGGCTCTTTGTAGGCGGAACAAGAGTGACTGACGACGGAATCAGGTTCTTAAGTGAAGCAGAGTCAATCGAGTTTCTGGGTATTTCTGACACTGAGGCTACAGATTCGGCTGTACCTGCGCTCACTCATTGTAAGCAATTGAAGGAATTGTGGATTCGAGGCACGAATATCTCACGAGATGGAATTCTTATGCTGAAGCGAAGCGTCCCAAAGTGTGCTGTAGTACAGTAAGAGGACTGGGTCGTCCGATCCATGATTGCGTGACGACGCTGGGGAGCGGTGTGGACGGGGCGATTCG
>CAIWEX010000709.1 GCA_903911795.1 uncultured Schlesneria sp. | reverse complement strand
GGGAAGCCCCCGTTCAAACGCGATCCATTTCGGGGGCTTCTGCAAAGCCAGTGCGCCCCGCCACCCAAACTCTGGTGCGGCCTCGAAAAACTACTATCTGGCACCACCCCCACGAAGCAAACGGGATTCGCTTGCTCTGGCGGTCCCGGTGGTTCATGATCATATTTACGGTCGCAGATAAGCAAATTGAACTGAACCGTACGCCGCGCTCGGACGACTCGTAACAGGCAGACTCATGACGAGAAATCACTTCTTCTTTTGGTATTCCACCGTTGCGATCGTTATCGCTTCCACGTCAACGACTTCGGCCGCAGAGATCGATTTTGCTCACGACGTTGTGCCAGTCCTGCGCAAACAGTGTGGGAAGTGTCATACCGGAGACAAAAAGCAGGGTGGGTTCTCGATGAATACGCGAGAACAACTGCTGGCCGGGGGTGAGGCTGGTAAGGGTGCTATCGCTGGAAAAAGCAGCCAGAGCGAACTGATTCGGCGGATGAAGTCGAATGACCCCGCGCTGATGATGCCGCCAGAAGGGGACCGCGTTCCCGCGGATCAGATCGCGACGCTGTCCGCCTGGATCGATGCCGGGGCAAAGTGGGAAGAAGGTTTCAGCTTCAAAGGGATTGCCTATGAACCACCGCTGAAACCCCGTCGAGTCGAATTGCCAGCAGCCACAGGCGGTCGTCTGAATCCCGTTGATCGAATCATTGACGCATACTATGTCCGGCAGAAGGTGACTCGCCCGGCTGGCGTTTCTGATGCGGTTTTCTATCGGCGTCTGGCGCTCGACGTCAATGGCCTGCTTCCCTCCCCTGAAAAACTGGATGAATTCCTGGCGAGTCGGAATGCTGACAAGCGGACTCAGCTTGTGCGGGAATTACTGGCCGACGATCTGGCCTATGCCGAACATTGGTTGACCTTCTGGAATGACCTGCTGCGGAACGATTACACCGGAACCGGGTTCATCACGGGCGGACGAAAACAGATCACCACCTGGCTGCATCGTTCGTTGGTAGAAAACAAACCCTACGACCAGTTTGTGAGGGAACTGATTGCACCAACGGCGGAATCGGAAGGGTTCATCCAGGGGATCCGGTGGCGCGGGGATGTGAATTCCAGTCAAACCGTCGAAGTGCAGTTTGCCCAGAGCATTTCGCAGTCGTTCCTTGGCATCAACATGAAGTGTGCCTCATGTCATGACAGCTTCATTGACCGCTGGAAACTGGATGAGGCTTATGGACTGGCAGCGATCTATGCGTCGCAGCCTCTGGAAATTCACCGTTGTGACAAGAAGGTCGGTCGCGTGGCAACAGCCGCCTGGATCTTTCCGGAACTCGGCCAGATCAAGGCCGATGCCCCGCAACCAGAACGGTTGAAGCAGCTTTCCGCGTTGATGACGCATCCTGAAAATGGTCGGTTCACTCGGACAATCGTCAACCGCATCTGGCACCGGCTGATGGGGCGCGGCATCGTTCATCCCGTGGATGCAATGCACACGGAACCGTGGAGTTCCGATCTACTCGATTTCCTCGCCAGCAATCTGGTCGACAACAAGTACGATTTGAAGCAGACGATCGAATTGATCTGCACATCGCAAGCCTATCAGGCGCAGACGTTGGCCCAGGAAGCGGCTCCAGATGCGGGAACCTTCGTTTTCCGCGGCCCACTCAGCCGCCGTATGACCGCGGAACAGTTTATGGATTCGGTCTGGCAGATCACGGGCGCGGCACCCGCGAAACCGGACGCTCAGGTTTTACGGATGAAACGAACCACTGGTGAAAAGGAAAAGACGCCGTCCGTCACGAAACTTCAGGCACAATGGATCTGGTCATATGCGAAGGCTTCAGCCTCGCCCGCTGGTGAAACGGTGACGTTCCGGTATCAACTGAATCTGCCTGCTGCACCTGTCCGTGCGACGGGAGCGATCACCTGCGACAATGAATATTCGCTCTCGGTCAACGGTCGCAAATTGCAATCCGACGACAATTGGGAAACGATCGACGCTGTGTCGCTGGAAACGGCACTCAAGCAAGGTGCCAACGAAATCGTGATCGTCGCGAAGAATGCCGGCGCTGCGCCAAATCCTGCCGGACTGATTTTTGAAGCGCGAGTCACGTTGGCGGACAAGTCCATACAGACGATTGCCACGGGACCGGAATGGGAGTGGACATCTTCCATTCCTGACGGAAACGGCAAATTCAAGAAAGCTCCGACGGATTGGAAGCCGGCTGTTCCCGTCGAGAATCCTGCAGTCTGGTCCGGTCGGGCTGATCCTGAACTGTTGGCGATCCTCAATTCAAGTATCTCGGGATCGGTTCGTATGGTACGAGCTTCACTTGTGAAGGGAGATGCCTTGATGCGGTCGCTGGGACGTCCGAACCGGGATCAGATTGTCAGCATGCGGCCCAGCGAATTGACGACGCTCGAAGCAATCGATCTTGCGAACGGTCAGACCCTGGCAGACGATCTGGCACGGGGAGCGAAATCAATCCTCGCAACCCACGCTGGTTCGGCACAGACTCTCGGAACGTGGTTGTTCTGGTCAGCCTTTTCCCGAAGCCCGTCACCTGCAGAAATTACGGTAATCAGTGAACTTCTGGGAGCGAAACCTGACGAACAATCGGTGCAAGACCTGTTGTGGTCGATCCTGATGCAACCCGAGTTTCAATTGATTCGATAGATTCTATCATCGTAATGATCGTGAATTGCGTACTTGTTTTAAGCGAGTGACCAGCGGGAGCGGCAGTTGCAGTTCTCGACCGGTCGCTCGAATTGGTTTGAGGGAATTTCCCTCATGAAGGAATGACCATGAGAAATCCAGCCTCACAAACCGAGTCCCAGGCCGAAGCGATCGCACGTCGCACGTTTCTGGGTCAACTCGCCGCCGCGTCGACCGCGACTTTGATGTCGGCCGGTCCGCGAGCCCTCCTTGGAAACGAATCGGTCGTGCATCCCGAGCCAACGGCTGATTCATGCATTCTGCTGTGGATGGCGGGTGGAATGGCTGCCCCCGAGACATTTGATCCCAAACGGTATCATCCGTTTGAAATTGGCACCCCCGTCGAAAAGGTGATGAGTACGTTCAAATCGATCGACACCGCCGTCGACAACATCAAGATTTGCGAAGGACTCGAACAGATTGGCAGCGTGATGGATCGCGCGACGCTGATTCGTTCCCACTTCCAGCCGGACCTGGGCAGCATCCTGCATTCGCGACACCAGTATCACTGGCATACCGGATACGTTCCGCCGCAGACGGTCGCGGCCCCTCACATCGGAGCTTGGATGTCGCGAGTCCTCGGGCCACGCAATCCCGTGATGCCCGCTTTCATCAATATCGGACAGCGGTTGGAAGGGATCGGTGAAAACGAAGAGATCAAGGCGTTCACTCAGGGTGGATTCTTCGGAACAGAGTACGGTCCGATGAACCTGCCGTTTCCTGACGAAGCGGCTCGTGCGGTTCGCCCACCCAAGGGGATGGAGCCTGGCCGGTTTGAAAGCCGACAAAAGCTGTTCCGTAAGTTGCTGGATCAGAATCCCCAGCGCGAGTTCCTGAGTGACTATCATCAGCAATCGATGCTCCGTTCGCTGGACAACGCACATCGACTGCTCAGTTCGAAAGATCGTGACGCCTTCGATCTGTCCCTGGAACCAAAGGAAAGCTACGAGAAGTACAACACCGGGCGATTCGGCCAAGGCTGCCTGCTGGCTCGACGACTGGTGGAATCGGGAGCGAGGTTTGTCGAAGTGACGACCGAATACATCCCGTTCGTTCACTGGGATACGCATGCCGATGGTCACGCGACGGTGGATCGCCTGCACAAGGAGATGGATCGACCGATCGCACAGTTGATTCGTGATCTGGAAGCGCGAGGTCTGCTGGACCGGACACTGGTGGTGATCGCCAGTGAATTCAGTCGCGACATGATAATTGAAGGTGTCCCGGGCTCCAACGCGCGTGATCAGGCCACTGCTCCGACGGACATCCTGAAAGAACCAAAACATTACGGGATGCATCGCCACTTTACCGGCGGAACCTCGGTCGTGATGTTTGGCGGGGGTGTCAAGAAGGGATTCCTGTACGGTGAGACTGCGACTGAACGCCCGTGCCTGGCAATCAAGAACCCCGTCTCGGTCTCAGACCTGCATGCAACGATCTTCCATGCAATGGGGATCAGTCCCAAAACCGGGTTTGATATTGAAAAGCGGCCGTTCTACGCGACCGAAGATGGCAAAGGGAAACCAGTCACGGAACTGTTTTCCGCCTAGTTTTCACTGCCGCTTGGTGTCGGGTCTACGATATTTCGATTTTGGCCGGACAAAGGCTTTGTTCAATGACGACGGTTTCTTCCGGCCAAAATCGAAAAATCGCAGACCCGACCCCCGGATTAGCGTGCTGACCATCCGTTCTTTTTTCCTCTGATATCAGCGATTATTAGCGTTCATCAGCGGTCCAAAAAACTCCGCATCTCTTCCAACGACACTCGCAAAAATGGCGAATGCGGTTGTTTCGACGACCAGCAAACTCGCACGCCTTCCCGAAACTTGTTACTTTACGGCACCTCGATTTTCGGGCTGAACGGACTCAGTCGTCAGTCGGCCCCATTTTGCCGTTGTTGAAGGAAACGCTTGCTGGCGTTCCAGACCTGAGAGAGAGCATTGAGTGACGTCGACTCCATTGTCCCAGTCTCCTGATAACTCTCCGCCGCCCGCAGGCGGGAAGACCGAACGGGCTGAGAGCAAGCCGAAGAAGCAGGGGCATTTCTGCGTCTGGCACGGACTGACGTTTGGAACCTGGGTTCGCCTGCTGGCCAGTCGTCCTCCCATGCACTGGACGAGTCTGCCGCGCATGGTCTCAATTTCAGCACTCAGCATCCTCAACTCGTCGAATGATCTGCTGGAATCGGTACTTCTCGGTGGTCGAATCGCCCGCCAGAAGATCGAAAAGCCGCCGATCTTTATTCTGGGGCATTGGCGCAGCGGGACGACCCTCTTGCATAACCTGATGACTCTGGACCCCCAGTTCACGTACCCCAACTTGTATCAGGTCATGTACCCTGGGAATTTTCTGCTGACCGAACGCGTCGTCACGCGATTGACCGGCTGGGTCTTACCGAAGACTCGGCCGATGGACAACATTCCTGCTGGCTGGGGTCTGCCGCAGGAAGATGAGATGGCACTGCTGCTGATGACGCTGATCTCGCCCTATCTGATGCTGGCTCATCAGGGACGACCGGAAAAATATGATCGCTTCATGGATCTGAAGCAGTTGACCCCGGACGAACAGCAACGGTGGAAGACGGCGTTCATGACGTTCGTGAAGAAACTGACGGTCCGTGCCAATAAGCCGGTCGTTTTGAAATCTCCGTCCCACACCTTCCGTATCCCGATTCTGCTGGAAATGTTTCCAGACGCCAAATTTGTCTATATCCACCGCGATCCGTATGCGGTCTTCAACTCCGGAATGCATTTGCGGCGGACGTTGTTCCGGGAAAACGGACTCGGCAAACCCGTGTTTGACGGGATGGAAGAAGAAGTCTTGAGTGTTTACTCAGATTGCATCGAGACCTACGAACAGACCAAGCATTTGATCCCGGCCGGACGTCTGCACGAGTTAAAATTCGAGGATCTCGAAGCTGACCCGCTGGGCCAGATGCGGCAGGTCTATTCGTCCCTCGGTCTCGACTTCAGCCAGGTCGAACCTGCGATCCAGAACGAGCTTCCAGCACTGACAAAGTACACGAAAAACTCGTTCAAAATGGACGAAGCAACGATGCGCAAAGTCTACGCCCGCTGGCGATCTTCCTTCGATATCTACGGCTACCCGAGTCGACTTCCCGATTGATCCATTGTGGGTATTTTGAACGGCAACATTTGCGTAGCCGAACTCGTCAGAGTTCGGAGATTCGTTGAAAAAGCCCAGAATCCGCGAGGTGTCAGATAGTGGTGGCACCAACGCCTCCTGGTTCACCGACTTCTGATGACGAGCCGAATATTCGAGTCGCGACAAGAAAATGCGGCGTCGGTTCGCAGAGCGAACCACGACTATCAGCCACCAGACTCCATACCGCTATTCAAAACACGCGAACATGGCGCGTACAGGCAACCGACGCCACAGATTACATCCACGCCAACCGCCCGCCCGGCGAGGGCCTATTTCAGGCCGCGGCGGATCAGGAGGGCGTCTACGGTTGGTTCGCTGCCTCGAAAGGCTTTGTAAGAGAGCATTGGATCACGGCTGGAACCGCGGCTCAGAATTTCCTTGCGGAAGACATGGCCGTTTTCTGGAGTGCAGCCTCCCTTCGCCATCATGTGGGCAAATGCGTCTGCGGCCAGCGCTTCACTCCAGAGATATGCGTAGTAGCTTGAGGAATATCCTCCGGACCAGATGTGTGCAAAGTAGGCCGTCCGATAGCGAGGAGGGACGGCAGGATGGCCCGCGCCGACCTTCTTGAGCGATTCTGCTTCAAACAACTCAACATCAGCCGGGATCTGTTCGCTGGTCAGCGAATGCCATTCGAGATCCAGCAGTGCTGCTGCCAGATACTCGAGTGTTTCGAATCCCTTGTTGAATTTCTTGGCGCTGATCGCTTTGTCGAGCAATGCTTTCGGGATCCGTTCCCCTGTCTGATAGTGCCGGGCATAGTTGGCGAGGATCTCAGGCTGGATGGCCCAGTCTTCCTCGAACGTGGATGGAAACTCCACGAAATCACGAGGTGTGGCGGTGCCGGAAACCGTGGGATAGGTCACATCGGAAAACAGGCCGTGCAGCGCGTGACCCATCTCGTGAAACAGAGTCGTCACGTTGTCAAAACTGATCAGTGCCGGTTCTCCCTTTGCGGGACGAGGGATGTTGAGGCAGTTCACAATCACCGGCTTTTCATGCAGTAGCTGCGACTGATCGACGAAGGAACTCATCCAGGCTCCACCACGTTTGGTATCGCGTTTGAAGTAGTCGGCGTAGAACAGTCCAATCTGCGACCCGTCTCGATCGAGGACGTCAAACACTCGAACGTC
>CAIWEX010000708.1 GCA_903911795.1 uncultured Schlesneria sp. | reverse complement strand
TTGCTGTAGGTCTGGGGACATTTGTCTTCGGTCGAGACACTATCAGCTATCTTCGAACGGGGTGTCGCAACGTTCGGCAGGCTGTCAAAGCCGAAGTCCCTGTCGAATTTGAAATCGAACGGGCTCGGACAATGGTGGATCAACTCGTTCCCGATATTCGTCAATGCATGCACGTGATCGCCGAACAACAGGTCGACATTGAGCACCTGACCGCGGCATTGGATCGCAAGTCCGGGGAACTGGGGCGTCAGAAAGACGCCATCATGGCCCTGAAGACGGACCTGGGGAGCGGCAAGAGTACATTTACCTATGCCAGCCAGAAGTTTACGTCAAACGACGTCAAGCGTGATCTGTCCAACCGATTTGAGCGTTACAAAGCTGCAGAAGAAATGCTTGCGGCGGATAAAAAGATTCTGGCGGCACGCGAACAGACCCTGGTTGCCAATCGGGACAAGCTCGAAGGCCTGATGCAGGCCAAGAAAGATCTGGAGGTCAAACTTGAACAGCTGCAAGCTCGATTGCAGACTGTGAAGGCGGCAGAAGCAGTCAGCCAACTGGCGATTGACGATTCGAATCTGAGCCATGCTCGCAAGCTGATCGATGACCTGAACAAGCAACTCGATGTCAAACAACGTGTCATGGAAACGGAAGTCAAATTTGCGGGGATGATTCCTGTGGAAAAGTCTGAGCCTGCTGTTGCTTCGGATCTGGATCAACAGATTGACTCGTATTTTGGGGTCGAAGCGAAATCAACGGAAGTTGCTGGTCGCGATTGAAGTCGCAGCAGGGCAATCGGCTTTTTCAAAGTAGGGCGGAGTCAATGTTTCTCTCGTTTGGGTGGCGGGGGCGCACTGGCTTTGCAGAAGCCCCCGAAACGGAATGCGTTTAACCGGGGGCTTCCCCGAAGCGGGTGCGCACCCGCCACCCTGTGGTGCTGGACACATGGTGCACGTCACAAAAGTAGGGTGGGGCCGACGTGGCGAAGCGCCACTTGTCCTACCCTACATCCTGCTTCAAAAAGACATTGGTCCCGGATACCGCGTTACCAGACCACAATCCAAGCGCGGATGTGTTAGAATCGACGAGACGTACAAGCGGCAGGACGCCGCCTCGACATGCCGAAGAGAATGAGGCGTTGCCTCATTCAAAACAGAGTGACATTTCTATTTGAACTTCACCATGCGATTCACTCACCAGCCGGGAACCCAGCCGCTGGAAGGCTACACGATCCATCGCGGTATTCACCGCGGTGGGTTCGGTGAGGTTTATTACGCGCGCAGTGATGGCGGCAAGGAAGTCGCCCTGAAACTGTTGCAGCGCGAGCAGGATGTCGAGTTACGCGGGGTCCGGCAGTGCCTGAACCTGAAGCACCCGAATCTTGTGAATCTGTTCGATGTTCGAACGGACTCACACGGTGAGCAATGGGTGGTGATGGAATACATCAACGGGTCCAGCCTGGAAGATGTCCTGGCATCCTTTCCCAACGGGCTGCCTCTTGAAGAGGTCCAGGAATGGCTCAGTGGGATCGTCGCTGGAGTAACCTTTCTGCACGATCGCGGGATTGTCCATCGTGATCTGAAGCCTGCCAATGTTTATCGAGAAAACGGGACGGTGAAAGTCGGCGACGTGGGGCTGTCAAAACGGCTCGGAACGGATCGCCGGGCGACTCATACGCAAAGTGTCGGAACCGTGTATTACATGGCTCCTGAAGTCGCTCGCGGCGAGTATGGTCCCGAGGTCGACGTCTACAGCCTTGGGATCATGCTGTACGAGTTGCTGACGGGACAGTTGCCATTCATGGGAGAAACAACCGCCGAGGTTCTGATGAAGCACCTCACGGCGACTCCGCGGCTGGATTTGATCTCTGAATCTCTCAGGCCGGTATTGGCACATGCTTTGGCGAAGGACCCTCGTCAGCGAACACCGTCTGCGCTCCAGCTTGACGAGGAGTTCCGTAAGGCAATCGGTGTCACGGCACAGAACCCGCCGATGCCATCGGGCTTTGCAAACGCGTCGGTTCATCCACGCTCACAACTGGCAGAGACGCCTTCGACAGGGGCCGCGTCACGCGAAACTTCGGTGCCAGTCCTCGTAGTCCCTCCGGGCGCAACCCGGTCAACGGCCCAATCCGCTTCGGCCTATGCTCAATATCCCCCCGACCAGCATCGGCCAAAACCTGCCAGTCCGAAATCGACGGCGAATCGCGGCAGTCAGCCACGCGTCCATGTCGTCTCTTCCGCTGCGTATGTTCCGACGTCATTGAACTGGAGCGTCATCTTAACGGCTGTGGTAGCGCTCCTGATGTTTGCTCCTGGGACATGGTTATCGTGGACGGGGCTTGGATTGATCACGGTTGCGTGTGGTGCCACATCTCTGCTGCGAGGGCGTCATGGCGGACGGATCAAAATTGACACGATGACAGACGATCCTGAATTCAATGCGAAGCTCAGTGGCGCTTTGTTCGGCTACCGCCCGATCATTGCCGACGGAGCGGCGTCACTCGCCGTGGGAAGCGTTGGCGCGGCGTTGTTTTCGCTTGGAATGTTGTTCACGGGAGATTTTTTCCGGGCGACAACGCAGACTTTGACACCAGAATTCATGACGATGTTTGTCACAACCTCAATGATCGGGACATTGCTCGTTCTGATCTGTGAACAGATGCGCCAGCGAAATGCTCGCGTCCAGCGAAATCCTCGCAAGACGTTCTTGATCGCGGGGCTGCTGACGGGACTCGCTGCCTATGGGCTTGACCAGTACCTACTCGTCGACTTTTCACGAGTGGCACATTACTCGCCGGCATTCAAACGGATTGGCATCCATCCGCTGATGGAAAACGGGATGAATCCGACGTTATTGGGTTACCTGGTCTTCTTCGGTGGATTCCTGTTTGTCTACCGGATCTGGGAGGACATGAATCCCCATCGATCACGACAATTGAGTATTGGCAGGCTTTGTACCGCCGCAATCGCAGCCTGGTTAATGACCGTCGTCTGTGCATTCCCGCAATGGCCGGCAGTATTCTGGATGGTTGCGATGTCTGCCGCAGTTCAGTTGGCGAGTCCCTGGTCGGTCGCAATCCGACGTTCTGTCGGTCGGGGGCAACAATGATGAAATTCAACTTTCTTTTTTTAATCCTGAATTTCTGGATCTGCTCGGACGAAGTCGAACCACCAGTTTTTAAAATGGACTTTCCTTTTTACATCATCGTCTTATTCCTTTTTGCCGGTGGTGCGACCAGCTTCTTCGTGACTCGGAGAATTCTGAGTTCGAACCGTTCCTTGACGGGAGTTGAATTCAAGCCGACAGGAATTGGCGAGCTTGGATGGTTTACGGCACCGGTACTCGTTGCGACAACGTTCGCTGCGATTCTGTTCATTGACTTTGCTCAGGTCTCAGGGACAGATCGACTGCGATCCAATAACGGCTTATCCAAACCGCTCGTGCGAAACAGGGACTTAATCGAGCCCGTGCATGCTCAAAAGAGTGATCAATCACGTCCTGCCTGGATCGATAAGCCAGAGATTCACGATGGTCTTTCAGAGCAACGTGTTATCAGCAGCCAGCAGTATTCCACGCGTGAAGAGGCCGAACAGGAATTGCTGAAACAGGCCAATCAGATTCTACAGGACGATCTGGCCAGGCTCTTCCCCGGGGAATCTGCCGTTTCCCCATGGAATCCGACTTTGGAATTGCTCAAGCAACATGCTGTGAAGCAGCAATATGCCGAAGTTGTAGATCGGGATTTTGGATCGTTTGTCCATCCGATGTATCGCGTCTGGTGGCAAGTCGAATTGTCACCTGAAGTCCGTGTCGAGTTCTTACCGATGTGGAGAAAGGGGATCACGTCTGCTCGAATTCGTCTGGTGGGAGTCGTCACAACGTCTGTCGTACTGGTGATCAGCCTGATGGCATTCTATTATCGAGCCAGTCTGTTGCGGGGCGGGACTGTATTTTCTCGCCTGTGGCTATTGCCATTGTTTGGCATGGCGGCCTTAATCCTCATCAGGTTTTGCCGATCCATCTGAAACCGAGTTCACTAATCCGACGTCCCCGATATGACGATCACTCCTGACGACGCTCCGCTATTGAAAGAGATTCGTCGCGGCGATCCGCAGGCGTGGGAATCGCTTATTCGACGCTATGAGGGACGGTTGTTGTCATTCGTGGAAGTGCGGCTGACGGATCGCAGTTCAGCGCAAGATGTCGTCCAGGAGACGTTTCTTGGCTTTCTGACGTCGCTTCCCAACTACGACGAAAAGACTCCGCTGGAGTCGTTCTTGTTTGCGATTGCGGCTCATAAGTTGACTGACGTCCTGCGTCGCAGCGGTCGGCGTCCAACGCTGCCGCTGCTGCTGCCGTCCGATTCAGGTGCGGGGGAAGAGCCTGTTGCACGGACTCGCAAAGCCTCAAGCATGGCTCGCAGTTCCGAAAACCACATCGCCATGGAACGAGTCATTGGAGACGCACTGCGAAGCCTGATTCAGACCTGGTTGAGTCGTGGGGACTTCGAACGGCTGAAATGTGTCGAGTTACTCTTCGTTCTGGGCTGGTCGAACAAGGACGTGGCGGCAGAATTGGAGATCAGTGAACAGGCCGTTGCGAAC
>CAIWEX010000707.1 GCA_903911795.1 uncultured Schlesneria sp. | reverse complement strand
TTCGATCAGGATGTCTGCGACAGTCGAGCCATCCATCAGGCGATGGTCGTACGAAAGAGTGACGCGACAATTTCCCGACTCGTCGAGTGGTCCGTAGGTCAGGTTGCTCGTCAGAAAAGCGGGCGGGTCCTGAATTTCGACCCCTTTTCCTGCCAGCGTCGTCAGGAAAAATGTCCCGATACGCTTGGCTCGTTTTGCACCCGTGAAATTGAGATTCCACCACCAGAACCAGCGGCGGAGAAATGTCGGCAGACCACTCAGCCGCCACTGCTGCAGGAAGATCTTTTCAACCGGTTCGGACTGGTATCGGTCAAGAAGCTGTTGCATCTGTACGAGCGGTTGCTGGTCCGGCTGGGTAAATCGCGACCAGAACAGCCAGGGCTCCCCCTGATGCTGCCGTTCGGTCGCCAGCATGGCAACGCTGTGGGGATATTCAAACAGGTGAGGCCAGAGCCATTCAATATACGATTGCCGCAAGACGGGATGCTTCTGTGCGACGATCGCAAACGCCTTGATAAACAAGAGTGACCAGGAAATTCGCACAGGCAACTGTGATCGAAGTTCAGCAACCCGGCCCAGATCGCACCGTCGATCATGAGCACAGGTAGGAACCCGGCGGTTGTAGTGCAACACATCAATGGTGAGCCGGCGACTCCGTGAAATCGCCAGTCGTCGTGGTCGAGAAATATCAGGCATCCGTGCCCTCCCTGGAATTTGGCCTGCGTGAGTTTTAACACGAATTGCCTGAAGTCGAAAGGGGTGCCCTGAACGTTCGCCGGCAAGGAGGTCCTGAAGATTCTTCGACTGGCAACTTATTCGCCATGATAAGTTTTGACATTAAACAGCCAATCAGGGGTCGAGCCCTGCGAACTTGTCCCGATCGAAATGAGCCGCCGATTCGCAAGCGGAGCTGATTCGTCATTGTGGCGGTCGAGAACCGTCGGCAAACGTCGATCAGAGATCCGCCAAATCGATACAAACGATTCCATCAGACCATTTATTGCGGTTTCTTAAGCTAAGTGGCCGGTCCGAAGAGACTTGCCATTTCTCCGTTGCAAGCTGTCGCCATACTGATTGAAAGACCAGTCGACGCAGGTGCGTAGACAAGCTTGTGGAACGATTCAGGACCGGAATTTTTGATGAAACCGACGGTTGAAAACGTACTGGCTTCTGCCAGGTTTTCCTCGCAGCAAGTGAATTCCCACCGGGTATTTGCCGTGCCACAATCGGAAATTGACGCACAGATTGTTCGTCGATGGCACGCCCTCGCAGTACGTTCGTGTGACGGAAATCCGTTTCTTCTCCCCGATTTCGTCCTCACTTCCTGGAAGTACCTTGCTCAGAATGACAACCATGTTCTGATCGTCGTCGAGAATTCGGTGGACGGAAGCTGGCTGGCCGCTGGCGTCTTCAAGCCGGCACAACTCACCTTGCGCAGGCCGATTCCACACCTTGTGTCATCGCAATGCCGACACACATTTCGCACGGGATTACTCTGGGACGCTGAGCGTGGAGCCGGTGCTCTCGACTCGATGCTCAAATTCCTGGCGGACTCGGCAAATCAGACTGCGGGACTGAAGATTCCAAGCGTTCGAATGGACTCACGACTTTTTCGCGAACTGGAAGCTGCCGTCCAACGCCAGAAATACTTATGGCGGGCCACTTGTCATCGACAGGTTCCGTGCATCTTTCCACAAATCGTTTCGGACGATTATGTACAGAGGCACTGGTCAAAGAATCGACGGAAATCGCACCGGCGGAATCTGGCTCAATTAGCAAAGCATGGTGAAGTGTCATTGTCGCTGGCGAGATCGCCAGGCGACGTTGAATTAGCTCTGGAAACGTTCCTGAGGCTCGAAGCAAACAGTTGGAAAGGGGAAGCTGGAACCGCCTGCCTTTCAACGACCGCAGATGAAGCGTTCATCCGGGAAATGGTGTCCAGGCTTTCCGTTCAAGGCAACGTCATTATTTCAGAATTGCGAGTCGGAAGCCGCGTGGTGGCTGCGGCGCTGAATCTGGTGGCAGGCACATCATTTTACGCGTTCAAAATTGGCTGGGATCGTGACTTTGCTTCCGTCGGCCCCGGAATTCTTCATGAATGTGAACTGCTCCTGCAGTCGTCCGATCGCTTCTCTGAATTCACGCTGATTGACAGTTGCTCCGCGGAGGAATCGTACCTGGCCGACTATTGGCCTGAACGGATTCCCATCGGCCAAGTCGTGATCTGCTGGTCACCACTCAGCGAAGTTGCACTGAATCTCAGAGATGCCGCAAGATCAATGAAACGATTGCTGGCTTCGTTGTGGCGATAGCACAGATGAACTGAAGCTGAAGTCAACGGATTTTTGCATCCAATCGTTCACGGTGTGTGCAAGCCGATTCGGCTGAATCAAATGACTCAGCCATAGAGCAACGAATTCCTTCGCAAATGGCAAATCGTCAAACTACGACAATCGAGCCCGATTGCCAGGGGAAATGTACGATTCCTGATCATGATCACATTCGATCATGACCTGATTATCGTGCCGCCACGTGGCGATCCAGTCTACACTGCGCGACTCCAGCACAACCCAGTCTTTGATCTAATGAAGGGGTGCAAACCATCGCCGTTCGCCACGTACGCCTTCAAATGTTTGATCCGTCGAATTGCGCTCGATATTGGCAACGCATCGCGACGCCAACTGTGATGTTCTTCGAGAAGTACCTGCCCGAAAAAGGCGGACGGATTGCAAAAGTGCCTGTTCACATGCAATATTGGCGAGGTCGACTGTATCACCACGGCAAAGTCATTTCGACTTCATCGTAGCTGGAATCACTGAGTGCCACAGGCAATTGACGAGTTTGTGAAGCAAGTGGCGTCGTCAGGGCTGATGTCTTCTGACGACGTTCTCGGCTTTATCGAGGCTATTCCAGAGGAGTCGCGACCGAGTGACGGTGAGGCACTGGCACGTGAACTCGTCAAGCAGAAAAAGCTGACCAGATTTCAGGCCGAGCAGATCTACGCGGGCAACGGAGGCTCGCTGACGCTGGGGAACTATGTCATCCTGGACAAACTTGGCCAGGGTGGAATGGGTATGGTGCTGAAGGCCGAGCACAAGCGGATGAAGCGGCTGGTGGCGATCAAAGTGATGTCGCCCGCGGCGGTGAAGACCCCCGATGCCTTAAAGCGATTTCATCGGGAAGTTGAGGCGGCTGCAAAACTGAGGCATCCGAATATCGTTGCGGCCGACGACGCTGATGAGGCCAAAGGGACGCACTTCCTGGTGATGGAGTACGTCGAAGGAAGTGACCTGGCGGTTCTGGTCAAGAAGCAAGGGCCGTTCGCCATTGATCAAGCGGTACGGTGCATCATCCAGGCGGCACGAGGTCTGGAATACGCTCACAAACGTGGCGTCATTCATCGCGACATCAAACCTGCGAATCTGTTACTTGATCGTGAAGGGAATGTCAAAGTCCTTGACATGGGACTGGCGCGGATCGACGACTCGGTGGGAGGCTCTTCCGATGGGGCGGGATTGACTTCGACCGGCACGATCATGGGGACCGTCGATTACATGTCTCCCGAACAGGCGATGGACACCAAACAGGCCGACGCTCGGAGTGATATCTACTCGCTCGGCTGCTCGCTGTACTACCTGCTGACGGGCAAAGTCGTGTACGACGGTGACACGATGATGAAGAAGTTGATGGCGCATCAGAATAGCGTCATTCCGTCGCTGGAAAGCAGCCATATCGCTACGCGACAGATTGGTACGGAGATCTCTTCGGCAACGATCGAGAATCGCGCAACACAATTCGGTGGGCTTGGTGAAGCGACGATGCTGTCCGCCGCGGAATCCGTCTTTCGCCGTATGGTGGCGAAGCGGCCAGAGCATCGTCACAGATCGATGACAGAGGTCATCGCGGAGTTAGAACAATGTCTGACAGGAACTTCGCCGACTGCAGTTTTCATCGCTGGTTCCGATTCCGCCAGTAGTCCATCCGATGGCAAAAGCCCGACGGTCGTCAGTCCGAAGTCAGATACCTCTGGAGATTCTGAGTTCTCCGAGACGATGATCTCGTCGGCAAACAACGTCGAACAAAGTCCGCGAGCCAGCCAGTTACAGGTGATCGACAAGGTTGCGCATCCGGGAAGCTCGCAACCTGCCTCGCGACAGTTCGAAAGGCCAAGATCAGTGGCGCTGGTGTCTGTGGTTGTTGTCGCGGCATTCTTGTTTTCGGTTGCCTTCGTAATGACTCGGAAGCCTGGCAGCGTCCCTGTCGCGAATGAGGAGACATCTCAGAAAGAATTACTCGCCCCGAACGCGAATGCGATTTCTGCTGTCACCGCTTCCGACGGGAACTCGCAGCCTGAAAACTACGCTCTGGAATTCAATGGAGTGGACCAATATGTCGAACTCCCCAGTCTCAAGTTCGATGGCAGTCATCCGTTGACGATCGAAGCTCGAGTGGTGCCTCATCGCCGTGCTCCGGCCGAGGGAATTGTCCAAATCTGTGGCTTCACCTGGTTCGGGTTAGCGGTAGGTGAAGGAAACTGGGGAGGGATTCTGCAATTTCCTGGTAGTACGCTGGGAAAAGTTGGTCCGGCGACGTTTCTCCCCGACAGTAGTGTGTTTCTTGTTGCCGTCGCCGACGGAAATCGCGTTTCGCTTTCGGTAGATGGCAAGCCGGTTACTGGCGAATGGATTCCGCTGGCAACGTATCGCAACGATGTCATGTCACTGATAGGGGCAGGGTATCCTTCCCCTTTGCCGGCCGGCCGAGGTGCTTATTTTAATGGAATTATTGACGAAATCCGCGTGTCGCGGATCGTGCGGGATCCAACGCTCCCCTTACCGACGGGACGACTCGCTCGCGACGAACATACACTCGCTCTGTACCACTTTGACGAAGGGACAGGAGATGTTTTGAAGGACTCGTCCGGCAACAACCACCACGGCAAGATTGTCGGGGCCAGATGGGTTGTGCCAGCGACTTACCCTGACGGGGCACTCGTGTTTTCAGAAATGAGTGATCGCGTGCAACTGCCGCAGATGCCTCTGAGGTTTGAGGAGCCTTTTGCATTTGAAGCATGGGTACGTCGCGCCGACACATTTGAAGGGAACAACTGGTACGTGATGGACTTTTATCCGGGCCCTAATTTGCGTTTTTCACCTCGCATCGGCCGAAACTGGCAAATGGCAACCGAGGACCCGGGGTACAATATTTGGGTTGGAGATCAAGAAGACTCTCCACACGTGATCGAGCGTGGAAAGCGACAGCATCTGGCGGGTCAATGGACCGGAACCGAGATGAAACTGTTTGTAGATGGAGAGCTCACAACCAGACCGAAAGTCATACAACTCGGTGAGAAATATGCGAGCCCAATCGAGTTCTATCGGGATGCCTGGAAAAGCCTCGCGTCAGTTTCCCCGACACTTGGAGGCAACACGAGGTATCAAGAGAAATCTTATGGAGGTCGGATTTACTCTGCTCGTATTTCAAAAGGGCTGCGTTACAAGGAGCAGTTTATCCCCAGGCCACTCGTCGCAGATCCCATGACGTTGGCGCTTTACGACTTTGAAGAGGGCCGCGGTGACGTTCTCAGGGACTCGTCCGGAAACAATCGTCACGGCAAGATCGTCGGTGCGAAATGGGATAATTTGTCTCCGCAGATGCCGCGACCAGCAAATGCTCCGTTTGACGCCAAAACCGCTCGTGCCCACCAGGAAGGGTGGGCCAAGCATCTCGGCGTGCCGGTCGAACACACAAACAGCATCGGTATGAAGTTCGTACTCATTCCTTCGGGCGAGTTCACGATGGGAAGCACCGATGAGCAAATTGAGGCTGTGCTGAAGTCCACTGAGGGAATGAAAGCCGATCAGGGGACGAAGGACCGCATTCGGAAAACAGAGCGGCCACTGCATAAGGTTGTCATCTCGAAGCCATTCCTGATGAGCGCGACCGAAGTCACCATCGGGCAGTACAAGAAGTTCTCTGCAACAGGTTTTGTCACCGAGGCGGAGAAAGCCGCTGTGAATGATCCCAAAGTCCAGACGTACCTCAATCCCGGTTATCCAGTGACAGATGATTCGCCCGCCGCTTCATTAACCTGGAACGACGCCGTCGCCTATTGCCAATGGCTTTCGACTCAGGAAAAGAAGGTCGTTCGCCTGCCGACCGAAACTGAATGGGAATATGCCTGCCGTGCCGGTTCGACAACTCAATTCAGTTTTGGCGAAGATGAGAGCGAACTCGTGAAATATGCCTGGTACAGCAAAAATGCCGGTGGACGTTCACATCCCGTCGGGACGCTGCTGCCGAATCCATTCGGCCTGTACGACATGCACGGACTCCTGTTCGAGTGGTGTGGCGACTGGTATGACGAGACGTGGTATGAAAAATCCCCCTCGAAGGAACTTGGCGGGCCATTGGCTGGGACCAGCCGAGTCCTTCGTGGCGGTCGTTGGGGGACAGATTCCATCGACTGCCGTTCGAGCTATCGCCACTCACTCGCCCCCTCAAGTCGATACAACGGCAACGGCTTTCGGTGCGTTGAAGAGTTAAATATTGGTACTGTTTCGTGGCAAGACTGGCTCGGGCCAAAACTTCTACGCGATGAGATTGGTGGCAATGGCTGGATTCGCGAAGGGGATGCATTCACGACGGAACGCGTTGTCAGTGGTGTCGAAGTTCTGCCGGAAACGACTCGCGACGGAGCAATTCGGTTGACATATCTGATGCGCGACTCAAATGGGATCCAGATCAACGCTCGAGACATCAAGACGGGCGATGTCGACGCGACCCGTCGCCTGTACATGGCTGAAGACAATGGTACGGAACTGCGAATCGTTTTCGCAAAAGCCGGGGCAGCATTCACGATCCTTGCAACTCAGCCCATTCCAGACAGTATTTCGAAAGATAGCCCCAAGACGCTCGAATATCGTGTTGTCGGCGACACCCTGACAGCAACCTTGAATAATTCGGTGACTGTGTCTGCCAAGGATTCCACGATTTCCAATGGAAACTTCGCACTGGTCGCTCTTAAGGGTGTGCTGATCCAGAAGGTCGAGTATCAATCGCTGGATGAGCCGAAATAAAGTTGCATGAAATCTTCTGATCAGCAGGCGATGACGAAAGAAGTAGGGTGGATTCAACGACCCAGATCTTTTTCTCTCGGTTGGGTGGCGGGGGCGCACTGGCTTTGCAGAAGCCCCCGAAATGGAACGCGTTTGAACGGTGCTTCCCCGAAACGGGTGCGCCCCCGCCACGCTGTTGTGCTGGACACCTGGCCGAAGCGAACTTGTCCCACCCTACGGGTATCGGATTTGGCCCCATGAATCCGGGATTGGCAGTGCGTTAAAACAGCGTCGGACTTGAGAACGCCTTGGCGACACGGGTAGAGTGGACGGCTGTAAAGTATCCCACCCGGGACCGATTCGGTCGGGACCGTGACCTGCCTCTTTGATTTCCGTTGCTGGAGACTGACGAAATGCTCCGTTGGACGACTTGCCTGGCTTTGGTTTTCTCGCTCTGCTCGGCCTCGCTCTTTGCAGCTGATGTGGAATTCCCGGATGCCAACCTGGATACCGTGATCCGGGAAATCCTGAAGCAGAAGCAGATTGACAAGACTGACAAGGCCAAGAAGATCACCGACGAAGATCTTGCGACGATCTTTTTTCTCAAGGCTCCTAATCGCGGGATCGAGAATCTGGCAGGTCTGGAAAAATGCCGGAATCTGGCAGAAGTCCGTTTGACCGGCAACAAGATTAAGGACGTAAAACCGCTGGAAGAGTGCGTCAACATTCAGTCGCTGGATCTCGCCAAGAACCAAATTGCCGATGTCACACCTCTCGGAAAACTGGCAAAGCTGCAGTACCTGCAACTGGATGATAACCAGATTCAGAAGATTGACGGATTGGCGAGTTTGAAGGCGCTCCAGGCACTGTATCTCAGTCGCAATCAGATCGAATCCGTCGCCCCGCTGGCAGAACTTCCCAAGGTCTACGCGATCTATCTCGAAAAGAACAAGCTGACAGATATCTCGCCGCTGAAGTCATTGAAGTGGCTGGAACGGCTTGATCTGAAGGAAAATCAGTTGAAGGACGTTTCCGCACTCAAAGACATGACTGAACTGAAGTTTACGTTTCTGGAACGAAACCAGATCGCCGATTTTGCACCGCTGGTTGAAATGGCGAAGAAAGACGCCAGTGGTGAGAAGCGATTCGCCCCCTACTGGAACCTTTACGTCGCTGGAAACCCTGTCACAGATGCGTCGAAGGCTCAACTCGCCGAACTTGCCAAAATCGGGGTTCGCGTAAAGGCTGAGTAGTGCCCAAGGAGATTTCGGCATGTAGGACCGGTCGCCTCGTGGAGAATTTAGCAGGGGACGAGATCTCGGGGCTTCGCGAAGACGCTCAAGTCGCGGTCGCAGGTCATGATCTGTCATGTTGCATAATTGCAACATGACTTCGAATTTGTGGGACAAAAAAGATACATTGACGCCGTTTGACTCGGCCCGGTTCATGGCATAGGTTTGCTGAGAAGTCACTTGATGGTGATTGTGTCGGAATCAAGTTCCGCCAGTTGAGCATTCAGAAGGGCCAAGCCATGCAGCGGTTTGTGAAATTTGTCCGTGACGAATCGGCGACGACTGCGGTCGAATATTCGATCATGCTTGGATTCATCATGCTTGTGCTGATCGGTGCAGTAGCAATCTTTGGCGTCGGTCAGGGTGGCAAGTGGAACGGGATCTGGGGACAGATGAATGCACACGGGATGTGACAGCTGCCGCCAGCCGATATCAAATCTGAAAAAACCGTGACACTGTAGTTGTTCGCAAATCTGCAACGCGTTCTTCCATGGAGGGAGTGATGTCCGTCTGTTGGGTTGGAATCGGTGCCAACATTGGCGAGCCTCGTGCCGCCTTCGAACTCGCGTGGCGACTCCTTGCAGAACACCCTCGCATCAAACTTCTCAATCGCAGCGGCCTCTATTCCACGAGTCCGGTCGGTCAGCACTCTGGTGGCACCTTTACGAATGGTGTCTTTTCATTGCAGACTGACCTGCTTCCACTCGCCCTGCTGGATTTTCTCCAAGGGATCGAATCCGAGATCGGTCGAACTCGCACCGTTCGCTGGGGGCCACGACCGATCGATCTCGACATGTTGTATGTCGATCAGCAAATCGTGAATGAGCCGCGTCTGACCCTGCCGCACCCGGCAGCCTGGTACCGAAAATTTGTGGTCGAACCGCTCGTAGAAATCGACGCCGAACTTCAGCATCCCGTTCTGCATGAATCCGTCGGACAGTTACGCGAACGTCTGAGTCATCGTCCGCTGACTGTAGCGAACCTGGGACCGCTTCCCGATGGAACGACTTCGACGGAATTTCGCCAACATTTTTCAGATGTTCACGTTTTCGATGGAACGAAGGAGCCCAGCGTTCCGGCAGTTTACGTACGACTTCACACGGACGGCATGATCGACGCAACGCGAAATGGAGTTCCTGTCGCGGATCTCACGCAAACTCCGGGCGAACCGATTCAGCGCCTGACTGACTTTCTCGTCTCTGTACTCGACACGCCAAAGCGGATTGAAAACTGGTAATCACAGACCTTGCTGCTTACGCCGCAGTCGGCTGAACAGATTTCGGAACGGTCGGCCAGACGTTGCGTCCTCCGACTGACGAGGCTGTTCTATGCTGTCCTGGCGAGTGACCGTATGCGGTTTCGATTCGAAGCCAATTTCCATGCTGATCATGGCGTCAGGCTTTTCGATCTCCAGGAATCCCTGCAGTCGTTCCAGAGCCGATGTCCCATCGGTTTGAGGTGGAAGTTCTGATTGAATTTCCTTTGCGATCGCGCAGACAGCAACACCCAGTTCCGCCTCGATCGAATCCCAGTCATCTTGCTCCGACGTCTCTTGCGGTTTGGCGTCTGCCACAGGAAGAGTTGCCTCGACTTCGAAGTTCAGAGCGGTCGTGTCCCAGGCAGAGTTTTCGACAACCTTCGGAAGTCGGTCCTCCAGTCGTGAGCAGACCGCATCGAAGTTCTCGACCTGTGCGTCTTCGCTGACCGCATTCACACATTTTGCAGCGTCGCACGAGATTTCAATTTCGCTCGATGGCTCGGCCGCTGCCGTCGAAAGCGTGCTTTCGATCGATGCCTCAGGGCCGGAGACTTCAGCTTCGATCGAAGTCGTCAATGGCACTACTGGTGAAACATTCGCTTGCGGGATCGGGAACCCACCGTCGATCGCAGCGTAACGGTCGCAAACCATCTCTTCGACGACTTCGTTCGAGCGTACTGGTACGACGATCTCAACGGCCTTCGACACCTGAACGACCGATGGAAAAAGAGGCCGCGGAGGTCGAGTGTTCACGACAGGCGGTTCGATATCGACCGAATCATCCATCTCGTCTGCGTCAAATTCGTCGCCGATTGCGAAGCTTTCTTTGTCCTCGTCGGCTGACATCTCTTCGACATCATCCATCGGGTCAAAACTTGTGTATTCGACGGGCTTGCTCATTGGCAGGTCCGCGCCAAACTCAAAAGTCTGTACGTCCCCGACAAGACCTTGTTCAAGACGCGGAGCAACCTCGCGCGTCGACGCTTCAAGACGTCGTTGACTTGCGGGGTCAGGTTCAAATGCCGTGTCGGAAGCTGCCGAGTCCCCGATCAGGCTCTCATTCCAATGCAGAGGGAGTTGTCGCAGATCATGGAGTGCTTCTCGAATTGTCGACGCGGGGACCGGCTTCTGCTCGGCAACGTAAGCCAGCAGGAGCGCGTGATCGCAGAGTTGGTTGATGCACCGCGGAACCCCTTCACTGGCACGTACAACCATTTCAATGGCTTCCGGCGTGAAGATCTCCCCAGTCCTGCCGCCGGCCCATGTCAGGCGATAATCGATATAGTCCTGTGACGTCGTACGATCAAAGGATTCCAGGCAGACATGAGCCCGGATCCGTTGGTTCAACGCTTCCAATCCGGGCCTTGCGAGCGTTTCCTCCAGCGAAGGCTGACCGACAAGCACCAGCCGAACGAGCGGCCGACCATGCTCGGACAAATCGGAAAGCATCCGCAACTCTTCGAGTAGATCTTCGCTCAGCATATGAGCTTCATCACAAAGCAGAACAAGCGCTTCATGACGGGGGCTCAGCGCACGAATGGCCGGAATCAATTCCAACCGCAATTCCTGCTCATCCTGCCGATGGTAGGAATGATTCAAGTCGGCAAGGATCGTCTGCAACAGGGCGCGTCGCGTCAGAAAACTGGCATGACGCAGAAAGACCGTTTCAAATCGATCCGCCAGTTCGACTCTCAGTCGCTCGCAGAGGAGAGTTTTGCCGGTTCCTGCAGGCGCGGAAACAACGGCAACCCCCTGGCCCTGTTCGACACAGACGACCAGTTCATCCAGTGCGGCCTGAATGGGCCCCGAGGCGAGGAAGCACTTAGGATCGGGAGTGGCTGCAAATGGGCGACGCTTTAACAAAAACTGCGACTCGTACATGAAATCTGCTTCCTGCGAGATCAAACGGTTCCCGGTCCAACCGGGGAATCGAGCACCCCTCACATCGATCCCATACCACCCGCGACTTGAACACAATCGCTACCTCCGACACCACCGGTACGACCCGAATCTCTTACTTCGGGATTTCGCGAGAATTGCGTTCGGAATCGAGGGTTTCGGCACTGGTGATTCAGTCTGAATTCCACTCAGACTGAGGAATGTTGCTGTGGCGCAAACGTGCAAAACAAGGTTGACTTTGCAGGTTGTAACGATTGTAGGAGGCCGCGATTTGGCGTGAAGTCGGATCGCTCAGCCGCTGGCGATTACCAACGATTTGAACCGGACGCTAGTACTGCAGATTACAAATTCATTCGCACCAAGAGAAATTTCTTCGCAGTCTTCGCGAATCACCGAATCTACCAAAACTGGGGATGTCAAAAATGCTCTTCCAAGGTCTGATGTGGACTCTCACATCACACT
>CAIWEX010000706.1 GCA_903911795.1 uncultured Schlesneria sp. | reverse complement strand
ATCAAGCCCATGCGAACACATCGCGTACTGCCCAGACTTTCATAAAGGCTGATCTACGATCATGCAGCAGACCCCGATCCTCTTCATCAACGACACAAGGAGCGAGAGATGAACTTCATTTACCCGCACCGCGATAGTCGCGAGTATCCGCCGAACTAATATATCATTAAACTTAAAGAATTGAAGCACATACTGCTGGCAACTTAAAATCCGCCTGCTTCATGACATGTTTCAGGACACATATACTCTCGACTGGTGTCGCTCGCGTACCGTTCACGGTTGATCCCAGTACGTCTCCGCAGGACTCGCGATTCACTGCCACACGTAACACAGAGGTTCGTAGTTGTTCCGGACATTCGGGGCAGACAAAGGTGTTCGTAAGGCTGATATGAAGCGAGTCAGACGACATCGAAATCTCCGGCGCGGATCGATTTAACGAGGCACACAGGTGAATGGCTTTATCGCCCAAGTTTGTCGTTGAGAGCCACAGCGTGGATTCTTCGAATCGACCAACCGTTGTTTTTGCAGACAACCGCACAACACTGCGTTCGGACGCACCACGAGGAATGCGGCATGCGAATAGCCGTTTCGGGGGAGTCCTGATTGAAGACCAACGCATGATTCATGCGAGATTCGGACAGCACGTCAGCTAGTAACGGGGAAGTGGCGCAGTTTCTTCGTTTTGTTCGCAATCATTGGAGACGGTGAATTGCGAGAGCGACGACGCAAGATCCATGGTGCATGTTTACTACATCAGGGACGCGGATTCCCTCCAGAGTGGCTCAGCACCAAAAAATCACTCATCCGCCGATAAGCCGTGAGAGTCGGGAGTAGTGTTCCTTTCTGTTGCTCTAAGTGCCGGGGTAGTCCAATCCACGGCGGCACATTTTCAATGATGCAAAAATGGCGGTGAACCGTCCGCCCGAAAAGAAGGTCCTATGGCATGGACGAAAGTTGTGTACCGCAACCTGTCAAGAATCTATACCGGGCAACGCTTAAGCGACCACACATGGGCTCTGTTGTTCAGTTCAACTGTGTTTTTTCGCGAGACGACGCGGGTGCACTATCGGAGCTTCACCGTTTAATGCCCGGATGGGAATGCGAGGCCCTCAAGAAAAGGGATTCCCGATGATTGGCCTTATCGAGAAGGTGAATCGCCAAGCCACGGGTTGGCGTGGATAAGGGGTTGGCATCAGTAAATCTCGCAGGACTTCGAGATCGAACGCCTGATCAGAGTCGTCGATTCTGTCGTGTTACGGAGCTTTTACGCCTCTGACTGGCAACAACTCGTTTTGGTGTATTGAACTCGCGTCAGTCACGGTCCGGGGATTTGGCCAAACCTTCTCAGGACAGAATCCCACGCATCAGGCAGGACATCAAAGGCGATCATGTATGGCACGATTGGAAAAGCTCGACTCGCTGATACGCTTGCAGATCGAACCACTTGATCGCGTTTTGGAAATCGGTCGCCAGACAAAGGACGAGCCACCGCCGCCTGGAATCATTCCTGGCCCGAATTTGACTCGACTCGTCATTGCCAACAGAGAGCAAGTCAAGATCGGTCGGCGTCAACTGCAAATTGAAGTTCTCGGTTCGAATCAGATACGTCTCACCAATATCAACGATACCAGCAGTGTCACGTTGTCGACCGGTTTGGTTTTGGGCCCCGGAGAGACGACCGATTTGCCACTCCCCGCGCGATTGATTGGTGGTGGAATCGAATTGAGTATCGAAGGTCCTGAAAGCGAACCGATCTCGGCCGTCGACACCCATGAGTTTCAATCATTGCCACCCATTGCGCGATCTCCAAAGTCGATGATTTCGATGTCCAAACGTCAATCGTTACCAGGACTGCCGCAACATCAGGACTCAGAATCACTCGTCGCCTTAATTCGGAACTCCAATCCTAATCAGATGTTTGATCGGCTGGGGCAGTTGGTTCTCGTTTTGCAACGTGCCGCATCCACTGCAGACTTTGAGAAAGAGATCGCCTGGACGGTCCTGAAAATGGTGAATTTGGATCGAGCGGCCGTCCTGAAGCATGATGGAAAGGTCTGGAGCGTCACGGCCCTGGCCAAGGAGCGAGACGATGACGCCTGGCGCCCCAGTCAAAAGCTTTTGAATCAGGTGCTTATAGAACGATGCACGGTGTGGGGAGCACCGGGGGGCTCTGGTGGTGATATTACGGAAAGCGTCGAATTCGTTGTTGCAATTGTCGCGGCGCCGATTCTGAATAATGCCGGTGAAGTTGTCGGGGCGGTCTATGGAGATCGACGCCTTGGAGTCGGTTGGAACCGTCCTGCCATCGATAAAATTGATGCGAAGATGGTCGAAATTATGGCCTGTGGCGTGGCGGGTGGGTGGGCTCGCATGGAACAGGAGAAAGCTGCTGTCGCGCGGCGAGCTCAGTTCGAGCGTTTCGTAACCAAAGAAGTTGCACTTCAACTTGAAGAAGATCCCGATGCACTTATCGGACGTGATGCGGAAGTGACTCTGTTGTTTTGTGATATCGCTGGCTTCAGCCACATCACCGAACAATTGAGTCCGGCAGAAACGTTTCGGTGGATCAATGCTGTCATGGATAGGCTTTCTGAATGTGTCCTAGCGACAAAAGGGACGCTGGTGGACTATATTGGCGATGAGCTGATCGCGATGTGGGGCGCGCCATTTCCCGTTGCAGATCATGCTGCTGCAGCGGCTGAGACGGCCATCCGAATGCTGACCTCATTGAAGACATTGAACGAGCAATTCCCGCTGCCAGGCGGCGAATCGACACGAATTGGCATTGGCCTGAACTCTGGCAAAGTGCGAGTTGGCAATACGGGTTCGGAACACAAATTGAAATATGGACCGCTTGGCTCCGATGTCAATATTGCCAGCCGCGTTCAGGGGGCTACACGGTATCTCCGGACGCCCGTTCTGGTCACCGGTGCCACAGCCAGCCTGTTGGAAGGAAAATTTTGCACGCGACGACTTTGCTCAGTCAGACTGAAAAACATTGAAGATCCTGTGGAACTGTTCGAACTGGTCGCAAATCCCGCCCCCAACTGGCATCAATTCGCCGAGCAATACGAAGTTGCTTTGAAGGCTTGGGGACAGCATCAACTGCAAGCAACGATCGAAGCGTTGAGCCAACTCGTTGCAAATGCGAGTCATGATGGTCCGACGATGGTTCTACTTTCCAGAGCTGTGGACGTATGGTCTCGTGACAATCACGATTACGATCCGGTCTGGACACTGCCGTCGAAGTAGTGGCGATCGTAGTGGATGGTGATCACTGATCTGAGGGAAGTTCGATATATGGATCCAGGCCAAGTGGAGCCATCATCGCCCGCTGCTGTTGTTCACGAACCAGCAACTGACTTCGTTCCAGCTCACCCTGGCGTTCAAATAGGCGTTGAGCATGAATGAAATGTGAAACCCAATGCCCAGGCAACTCTCCGTCAGCGCTGCGCAGCGAGCGTTTCTGCAAGCTCGAGATTCGTTTCGTCCCTAGAATCACCAGCAATTCATCTTCGAGGGAAACAAAAATCTGCGAGGAGCCGGGATCTCCTTGGCGGGCAGCACGTCCGGCAAGTTGACGATCAATGCGAGCCGAACGATTCATCTCTGACAAGAGTACATGTAATCCACCTGCAGCCCTGACGTCTGGATGAAGTTTGATATCGGTACCTCGCCCCGCCATATTCGTTGCAACGGTGATTCTTCCAGGCTGACCCGCCATGCGAATAATCTCAGACTCTTCCTTGTGATATTTGGCATGCAGCACCTGCACGTCGAGTCCCTTCGCTCTCAATTGCGTCGCACATTGCTCGCTGGCTGTAATCGACGTTGTGCCGACGAGCGCCGCACGGCCAGAAACCACAATGCGTTCGAGTTCGTCCACCAATGCAGACCACTTTTGTTGATTGCGAGCGAAGACGCGTGTTGGCAATCGATTCAGCAAGCAAGGATTGTTTGTGGCAATCGACATCACGCGCAAGTCGTAAACGAGGCCTAATTCACGGCGAGCTTCCGCAGCGGTTCCGGTCATTCCACACAGGAATTCGTAGTTCTTCAAGTAGCTTTGGAGCGTGATTCGCGCTGCGCTGCCGGTCGCGTCGCTTGGCAGTAATCCTGCCTGGATTTCGATGGCCTGCTGCAATCCGTCTCGCCACTTTCTCCCAGGGAGCATTCGCCCGGTCCCGCGATCAATGACTTCAATGCGTTTGTCGATCACCAGGTACTCTTGGTTTTCATGAAAGAAGTGACGAGCTACCAGCGCCTGTTCAACTTGTGCGAACACGGATTCTATTGGTAGACGCCCGACCCTCGGTGGTTTGGAAGTGAGTCGAAGCCGCCGACAACCGCGCTGCGTCAGCTTCACGGACTGCTGTTGTGGAAACAGCAGGAAGTCATTGGAGGCCGCCAGTTCACTGGAATATCGGTCGCACCACTGAAACAACTCCAATTCATCAGGCGTTGCCGGTTGCGGGCAAGAGATAACCATGGGTGTACTGGCTTGATCGATCAGGATGCTGTCGGCTTCGTCGATCAATGCGAACGAGTGTCCACTTTGAATCTTGGGGGCAGTCCCGTGAATTGAAAAACTGACGTTGCCTTCTGGTTCGTCGATGCCGCTTAACCGGTCTCGAAGAAAGTCAAATCCGAATTCCTTTTCGGAGCCATAGGTGACATCGGCTTGATAACATTGCGCCCGTTCCTGTACCGATATTTGATTCTGCAAGACGGCTGATTTCAGGCCAAACCATTCAAGGACAGGTTTTGCAAATTCGCAGTCCCGGGTCGCCAGGTAATCATTAGCGGTAAAGACGTGACACCCGCGGCCCTTCAGAGAAAGGTGTGTCACCGTCATGATTGACGCCAGAGTTTTGCCCTCGCCAGTCTGCATTTCGGCGATCCAGCCGT
>CAIWEX010000705.1 GCA_903911795.1 uncultured Schlesneria sp. | reverse complement strand
GATTGGCGCTCACTCCGTGGCGATCTCTCGCTGTTTTTGGAGGCCATCGAAGCCTGGGGAGATGTGAACGTGCCGCGCAAAAGACGCCAAGACGCAAAGGTAAGACAATTGAGAATTCCTTTGCGTCTTGGCGCCTTTGCGTGAACCCTTTCTTTATCTTCTGTTTCGCGGAAGATGTTTGAACTGAATGGACGCTGGGGTTGAGGTTTCTTGTGCTGCGCACCCAGCTTGAGGCACCCTGCGTCTCTGCGCCTTGGCGTCTCTGTGTTAACTTCCCCTCTTCGCCGTCAATCGCATTTCAGGTCGGTCAGGAACATACAGCCGGGGGCGTGAGTGATTGCCAGTGGTGGTCGCGATTCCAGCAGGGCGGCTTGCGGAGTGACGCCGCAGGCCCAGAAGACGGGGATTTCACCTGGTTCTACTGGGACCGTGTCTCCATAGTCCGGCCTGTTTAGGTCGGTGATACCGATCTGTTCCGGGAAGCTGAAATGAATGGGAGTGCCGTGTGAGGCGGCAAACTGGGCGGAAATCTCTACGGCGCGAATGGCATCGGTGGGTTTCATCGGGCGCATCGAGACGACCAGCGAACCCGAAAAACGTCCTGCAGGCTGGCAGCGGATATTGGTCCGAAACATCGGGACGTTGCGTCCCAGATCGATGTGACGGACTGGGATTCCGGCTCGCTGCAGGGCGGCTTCGAATGTGAATGAGCATCCGATCAGGAAGCTGACCAGATCCTCGCGCCACAGGTTTTCGATTGATGTCGGTTCGTTGACCAGATTCCCATCTCGCCAGACTCGATAACGCGGCAGGTCCGTCCGCAGATCAGCGGTTGGGGCGGCAGTGGGTTGCCAGGACCCCGGTTCAGTGACGGCAATTAACGGGCAGGGTTTCGGGTTCCTCTGGCAGAAGAGAAGAAAATCAAACGCCCAGTCTTGAGGCAGAATCACAAGATTCGCCTGCGCGAATCCCGGAGCCAGCCCGGCCGTGGGGCCGGTCCATGTTCCCGATCGACATGCCTGGCGGACGTCTGTTCCCGTGATAAGTCGACTGGGTTGATCCATCATTTGTGTTCCGCTGTCATCTGCTGCAACTGTCGTCGAAAACAACCGCGTCATCGTAAAAAAGCTCCTGGCCGTCAAACTCGGCCTGAACTACCGGACCGGTACGTTCGACGCCAAAATAGCAACCTTTCAGGGATGCATGGAATTCAATTCCCAAAAATACGTTTGACAAACGATTCCATGAGTGGTATTCGATATATGCACACGGGCCGCTTCGTGTCCACTTCAATTGTCTACTGCGACTTTGTCCACTTTGCCTTTGGTCGCGAGGCAGGGTGTTCATTTCATCTCATCACATTCGTGACCAGTCAAAGGGAGAGAACGATCATGAAACGTTCACATGTCGGTCGTTGGCGCGGGTTTACTCTGATCGAGTTACTCGTGGTTATCGCAATCATTGCCGTGTTGATTGCTCTGCTTTTGCCCGCCGTTCAGCAGGCTCGTGAAGCCGCCCGGCGCACTCAGTGCAAGAACAATCTGAAGCAGATGGGGTTGGCTCTGCACAACTACCACGACGTCTTCAACAAGTTCCCCATCGGGTCGAACAACACCTCCGTCGGTCAATGGGGATGTCCTTTCTGGACTGCTGTACTCCCCTATGTTGATGAAGCTCCGATGTACAACAAGTGGGACTTCATCGGGTCTGGTGGTCAGGTCGGCTGGATCGACGGTAATGCCACTAATGGTGCGTTGGTCAACGGCAAGAAAATGGGGAAATGGTTCTGCCCATCGAGCCCGCTGTCGGAACTGGGGCGAGCCCGTGGTAATGCTCCACAGGGTATTGCCATCCCCACGTATGCCGGTAACGCCGGGACCGTCGGGGCGTTTGGAACGTTCAATGAAACTCGCGTTCGCGCGAACTGGTCTGGCCAGAACGGCCTCGGTGGTTTCTTCACGCAGATGGACTGCCATGCGATTTCGAAGATGACTGACGGAACGACAAACGTTGTCGCTCTTGTTGAACAGAGCGACTGGGTTGTCGATTCTGCGAACTTGGCGGCACGACTCGACGGTCGTTCCAGCGGTGGAGACACCTGCTGCGGATACGGATGGCCGATGGGTAGCGCCAATGCTGGTGATCGCCAGTACGGTATTACGACCCTGCTGCTCCAACCTGGCACCAAGAAGATTCCTCGTGGTGCTAATGGCTACGGCGACGATGGCGGGGGCAATTACACCGCTCAGTCAGCACATACGGGTGGTTCGCACATCCTGATGGGTGACGGTTCGGTGAAGTTCCTGTCGGACAATGTGGACTTCACGACGTTCCGCATGATTCTGACCCGGGATGATGGTCAGACTCCTGGCGAGTTCTAAGATCGACTCAGATCAAAAATGGAGAGAGGTGATCGATCGGTCACCTCTCTTTACCTTTCAGCGACGACAGTCAACTTGAGGAGAGAAGTCCATGAGATTTGCGAGGAATTTGTCCGCGCTGATGGTAGCGCTGGTAACCATGTCGGTGCTGGGTTGTGGCGGTGGTGGTGCGAGTGGCCCTGCCGCTCCCAAGGGTCCCAAGGGATCGGCCAAGGTCAAGGTGACACATGCCGGCAAGCCAGTGACCGAAGGGATCCTGATGCTCGATAACGGCAACGGGTCCGTCATTTCGGGCAAAGCAGGTGCTGATGGAAGTTTCACTATGAACGGTCCCCAAGGGGATGCGGTCCCAGTTGGAACCTACAAAGTCTCGATCTCTCCCGAATCGAAACCACCAGCCGCCGGCGCGACGACGATGCCTGGCCCCCCGAAAATTGAAGGGGTACCAGAGAAGTTCTACAGCGCCGGAACAAGCGGTGTGACCGTGGACGTCAAGGAAGGCAAGCAAGACATTACGATCGAACTGAAGTAAGTTGGACGTGGCTTTCCGCGAAAGAGTTTTGGCATCAGGGGTAACCTTGATGCCTTTTTCATTGATAAGTCTTGAGTCAGTCCTGTTGCGAGACTCGCAGAAAGTATTTGGTGACCGGCCTGCCAGATTTTGTTTGATGAATTGAGATCCGAGCGGTATAACAGCAACGCCTTCAATTCTCGGTTGTCCGCTCCGCCTTCGATCGCGAGGTAGGGCGTTCATTCCATCGCATTCGCGATCGTCCCGGAGGAACGAGCATATGAAACGTTCGCAGGTCGGCCGTTGGCGCGGGTTTACTCTGATCGAGTTACTCGTGGTGATCGCGATTATTGCCGTGTTAATTGCTCTGCTTTTGCCCGCCGTTCAGCAGGCACGTGAAGCCGCCCGGCGTACGCAATGCAAGAACAATTTGAAGCAGATGGGGTTGGCTCTGCACAACTACCACGACGTCTTCAACAAGTTCCCCATCGGCTCGAATAACACTCAGGCCGGTGGCTGGGGTGTTTCCCTGTGGGTGGGTGTGTTGCCCTATGTCGACGAAGCTCCGATGTACAACAAATGGGACTTTTTGAGCGCCCATACCGGATGGGTCGATCAGAATGGGACCAACGGCGCGCTTGTGAATGGCAAGAAGATCGGGAAGTGGTTCTGCCCGTCCAGTCCGCTGCCAGAAATGGGTCGAGCCCGGGGCAATGCTCCGCAAGGACTTGCCATCCCAACGTATTGCGGTAACGCAGGGACCGTTGGGGCCTTTGGAACATTCAATGAAACGCGAGTGCGAGCGATCTGGTCCGGTCAGAACGGCCTCGGTGGTTTCTTTACCCAGATGGATTGCCATTCCATTGCCAAGATGACCGATGGGACAACGAACGTCGTCGCGATGGTCGAGCAAAGTGACTGGGTTATCGATTCGAACAATGGGACAACCCGCCTCGATCATCGGTCAAGTGGCGGTGATGTCTGCTGCGGTTACGGTTGGTCGATGGGATCGTCCGGTACGGGTGATCGCCAATTCGGGCTGACGACGTTGCTGCTTCCTCCAGGCACGAAACGAGTCCCTCGCGGAGCCAACGGCTACGGCGACGATGGCGGGGGCAATTACACCGCTCAGTCAGCACACACAGGTGGCTCGCACATTCTGATGGGTGACGGTTCGGTCAAGTTCCTGTCGGACAATGTGGACTTCACGACGTTCCGCATGATTCTGACCCGAGATGATGGTCAAACGCCTGGCGAGTTCTAGGATCGACGCCGTTCGAAGATTCAGAGAGGTGATCAATTGGGCACCTCTCTGTCTTTTCAGAAGCGATGTCTAGCCGGGCTTGCAAATGTGATCAAAAATACAAAGCATCAGGGAGAAGTTCCTGATGCTTTTCTTGTATCGAGCAAGCTGAAAAATGAGTTACGATTCCGCCCGGCAAATTGCACCCCGGAAACGCAAACGATTTCCCATGGTGGTGGCGATTGGCCTGGTGGTGATGGCATTACTTATTGCTGGCTTGTTCCAGTTCATACAGGAACGGCTGACTCAGCAAGATCGTGTTGATTCCAAAGCCGCAATTCGCGAATCAGATTTCCCGCGGGCTCGTCAGGCTGCCGAAAGGCTTCTTCGGCGCCATCCTGAAGATGCGGAAGCATTGCTGATCGCTGCCCGTTGTGCGGCTGCCGAGCACAATCTGCCAACCGTGGCTGAGTACTGTCAGCGAATTCCCAAATCGCAGCGGAACTCGATCGTGATTTCGCTGGTCGCCGAAGGAAAGCGACTGGTCGAGGGAGGGCATGCTCGACGAGCCGAGGAGGCTCTTCGGATCGCACTCGAAATGGCTCCGACAAATTCTGACGCCAATTATGTTCTGGCATTCATTCTGGTTTCCGAATCGCGCGCCTGGGACGCCCTGCCATACTTGAAAACAGCGATTGAACAGGGACGCTATGAAATTCCTCACCTTATCATCACTGCTGTCCCCGACGAATTCTTTCTCGATCAGCCTGAATTTCTGAAGCAATGTCTGCGGGCGAATCCTGACGATCGGATTCCGCGTTTGCCCGAAGCTCGTAATGCATTGACTCGTAATGACACCGCGATTGCCGGAGACATCTTGAAGCAGATTGTTTCCGCTGATCCCTGGTTTGTCGAAGCTCAGGTGCAATGGGGGAAGTGGCTGCAAAATCAGAAGCACGAAGAGTTATTGCTTGCCTGGCTGAGAGGCTTGACTCCTGAAATGGAGACTCATCCCGGGACGTGGGCGATTCGAGGTCTCTGGGCCGTTGAACACGGCCAGTCACGAGCTGCCATACGCTGTTTCGCCGAAGCGGCCCGGATCGATCCCAACCTGCGAGTTGCAAACTATCATCTTGGTCTTCTGCTTCCTGAAGCGGGGTTGAAAGACCTGAGTCTTCGGTTCGGAAAACGGGCTCAGTTGCTGTCAGAATTGCATGTCCCGTTAGGGTCGATCATGCAGCAGCGTGATGTCGCAATTCTTCAGCGAATTGTGGGTCTGCTGGAGATGTTGGGACGTCCGCGCGAGGCGGTCGCCTGGACGGAATTGTTCCTGCGCGAGGCAGAAGGCGACTGGGCAGTTGACACCGTGATGCGGCTGCGCCGTAAGTACCCGGATGGCCTCCCCTGGATCGTTCAGGGGGAACTGCTTGCCGATCACATCGACGTGGCGAACTTTCCGCTGCCGCGGCTCGATGTCTCGGCAGCGTCGCCAGTCGAATCTGGTTCGACTGCTGATTCCGGGATTCAATTCATCGAAGAGGCTGAAGAGCTCGGGATTCGCTTTCAATATTTGAACGATTCGAAGGATCCCAAGAATGCCTTAAGGATGTTTGAGTTCAGTGGAGGGGGCTTGGCAATCCTCGACTACGATCTGGATGGCTGGCCTGATTTATATGCCACTCAGGGGGGACATTTTCCTCGTGAACCGGAACCGACAGAGCTTATCGACCGATTGTTCCGAAATCCGGGATCGTCTTCCGAAAAGGTGTCTCGATTTCGCGATGTCACCAATTCTGCACGTCTCGGAGACCCACAGTATTCACAAGGGGCTTCAGTCGGAGACTTTGATCAGGACGGATTCCCAGACTTGTATATCGCCAACATTGGCCCGAACCGAATCTATCGAAATAACGGAGATGGAACGTTCAATGATATCACTCCGATGTCGGGGCTCAGTGATGACGACTGGACGACAAGCTGTCTGCTGGCTGATCTGAATGGTGACGGGCTTCCGGATCTTTTTGCCATCAACTATCTGGGTGGTCCGGATGTGTATACGCGCGTTTGCGAATCGGGGGGATTGCAGCGCCAATGTCCACCAGCGACATTTCAG
>CAIWEX010000704.1 GCA_903911795.1 uncultured Schlesneria sp. | reverse complement strand
TTGAAATGTCTGGGTGGCCCGGCTTGCTTCAAGCCGGGGGCCGGAGGTCCAAGAAACTTTAGGCCGACGTTTGACAATGTTTAGCGCGACTCGTACATCCGCGCTTGGCTTGAGGTTCTTGTGCTGCGCACCCAGCTTGAAGCAAGCTGGGCCACCCCGCGCGACGTGGTGTCCTTGTTGTATCTGTCCTTTCTGGGAGGCAGCGGTTGACACGTTCCACTCAAACGTCCAAAATTCAGCCAGTTCAACAGGTTCCGCCATTCAATCCACACCGACCGTTGCGAGCGGCCTTGAAATAGGCGGACGCTTCGCCAATATAGACGGAAATGGCAAGTTTCCGAAAAAGAAAGATTCCGTCTAATAATAGCTCGGCTGAGGAGACACATCCCATTGGAGCTACACGCGATATTTCCTGCTGACATTCGCGCCTTTGCCCTCGCTTACGTCGCCGAGCTTAACAATGGTCCCAACCATAGTTCTTTCGATCGAGCAGACGCACTTGCGGTGGTGAATCTTCTCGACATCCTCGAAACACGGGCCGGGCCCACCAAATGGATTCGGCTCAATCACTTCACGACCGTATCATTTTTTGCATACAACCAGGCGGAATTTGCGGGAACGATCTACCGCCAGTTCCCGCAGCTACCGATTTTCTGTCGTGCTCGGTACAGCGAAGTTCAATTTCTATTGCCCATAGAACAACGACCATGGGAATGGGCTAAAACTATTGCAAGCGACATCCAAGAAGCGGCCGATCTTGTTATTGACGGTCTTGCACGCTGCGAATCTCGCCGCGAGTACCTCGTGGAGGCGGTCTCATAAGGTGTCCCTGCGTTTCAATCGACGTTCTGCCTCGCAAGAGCCGAACGAGGCGGTCAACTTGACCCGCAGTCGCTGGCGGTTCAAAGTGTTGGTGTGTTGATTGGATGTCCATCGTCAATCGCAGGCAAGTTACCTTGATCGTTCGACAGCAGGGAAAAATCATGAAGCTGCTCACCGCGCTCGTTACTGCATGTGTTCTATTTCCCATTGTTGCTTGGGCTGACGCAGGCGACGGAACACTCGCATTCTTCCTCGGGAAATCCGATTTGGTCGTCATTGGCAAGATCAAGACTGAGCCCATTGGAATCATAAGTGAATCGGGCGTGCCAAATTACGTCTGCGATTTTGAAGTCTTCGACGTCCTTAAGGGTGACAAGACAATGAACGGCAAGAGCATTCAGATCAAAATCGTTCGGTTCGAGATGGATGAGAAGGACCGCAATCCACTTATCAAGAAGGAATCAGAATGTATCGTCTTCTTGAATATGCAACCTGACGGCACTGTTCCACGATGGGCAACTGCGGACTTCTGGTTCGGCATCCAACACCCAAGTCCGTGGATGGCTAAGTCGCTCAAACGGTTGGCAAAGTGATTGCAGTCGAACCAATAAAGCTTTGACTTCGCGTGTTCGGAGATTGCGAGCAGGACTTACGCGTGAGGTGATTGTTGAACGAGCGTTGGATGAACGCCGCGTCATTCCGAAGTTC